>NZ_WBKM01000355.1 GCF_015714725.1 Nostoc sp. WHI | reverse complement strand
TCCTCCTTAGTACGAGAGGACCGGGAGGAACGCACCGCTGGTGTACCAGTTATCGTGCCAACGGTAAACGCTGGGTAGCCAAGTGCGGAGCGGATAACCGCTGAAAGCATCTAAGTGGGAAGCCCACCTCAAGATGAGTGCTCTCACTACGTAAGTAGGTAAGGTCACGGGCAGAACACCCGTTTATAGGCTTTAAGTGGAAGTACAGCAATGTATGAAGCTGAGGAGTACTAACAGACCGAGGGCTTGACCTCACATCAATTGGTGAATGATTTCGCGTTGCTTGCAGTCTTCAGGGTTTTGTGAATTTTAGATTTTAAATTTTAGATTTTGGATTTATATATCCAATCTAAAATCTAAAATCCAAAATCCAAAATCGACAGGTTTTCCTGGTGTCTATTGCGCGGTGGAACCACACTGAACCCTTCCCGAACTCAGAGGTGAAACGCTGCTGCGGCCACGATAGTTTAGGGGTAGCCCTACGCAAAAATAGCTCGATGCCAGGTTTTATTTTCTAAACAACAAAAACCCTCTAGCTCACATCATTGCTAGGGGGTTTTTGTTTATTTTTTTAGTGTGGGGTAAATCTCACACGGTAAGCTGAACTTACTAGCTGAGGAGATCGCTTATTTGGCGTTGCTGATTAAAAATATGAATGAGTTTCGCGCCAAGACGCATACTGCAAGCACAACCCGCAGGGTAGCTGCAAAGAATCAAAGTTTCAGATGTTGAATTTTCCAATTTCTTATTCCGATTCAGCAACGCCCTTTGGTAAATCCATCTAACAGATACTAACGCATCTAGCGTAATTTGTTGGGTAAATAAATGTCTATAATTCTAGAAAACAAAAATTTGGCGTTCTTTATAAACCCAAGTATTTTAGGCTGGATACGTTATTATTATCTATAGTGCAGTCCTAACAACTTAAAATACCAGAAATCGCAGCTACCAATTGAAAAACCATTTCTAGCGAGCCACTAGCTACAGCTATATGACCTCCAAGTGCTGCTGATATCGCTTCAAAACTAGCTCCGGCACTAATCATAGTAACTATTTTAGTTACTATACTTACAATACTAACTCCACTACCCACAACAAAAACCCCACTTCCAACAACTAAAGTCACTATGACTGTCCACTGAAGTGGATTAGGGTCGGAGCAAGATACACTACCTAATACAATGTGGAACAACTGCAATTGCTGTAACTGCATATCTCTCGCCTGGATAAATTAATAAATCTCTACAAATATAGTTTTCCCAATAGCTAAAGCAGTATAGCAGTCCCAAAAAAGAAGAATTTCTTCTGTAGCAATTCCTTGTGCAATCCGATCGCCTACTCTTCCAAAACTTCCACCAATTGTTCTAAAGTCACTTCAAACGCATGGGCTATTTTAAATACAGCAGATAGGTCAACGGTGTTGAGAGTACCACGCTGGACATAACTTCTAACAGTGTTGTAGTTGACTCCTGAGCGATCAGCAACATCTTTTAGTGTCCAACCTCTCTCTTCAGCTAGCTCTCGAATCTTTAACCTAACGTAACCCATCCTAAATAGTTGACATTGATGCGTATGCATCAGATAATCTTTTTGTACATATTGATGTGTATGCAACAAAAGCTGTTTACGCATACCAAAAGCGATCGCTCGTCCAGCCTGGAAAACTAACAGAGCGATCGCTATTCCTAACACATCCCACAAAGTGGGAGGGATTAACCTATGATACCAACCTCAAAGCCAAAATCCAAACGATTGATCGCCTCTGTCAAAATGGTATTTACTACATCTTTAATTTTTGAATTTCTCAAATGCCACTCGAATTGCAAAACCTCACAGGCGGTTACACCGCAGTACCAATTGTCCAAGACATTAACCTCACTCTGCAACCAGGAGAATGGTTGAGTTTAGTTGGTGCTAATGGCTCAGGGAAGTCTACATTACTCAAATTGCTAAGTCGCATTCTCTCGCCACAGCAGGGAACGGTACTACTTGATGGTAAAGCGATTCACTCTCAACCCCCAAATTTGGTTGCACAGAAACTGGCATTGTTACCGCAACAACAAACAGTTCCTGTGGGCTTAACAGTGCGACAATTAGTAAGTTTAGGACGCGTGCCACATCAACCTTGGTGGCAATGGGAATTAAACACTGAAGATTTGCTCAAAGTGGAAGCTGCAATTAAAAAAACGCAACTAGAAAAAATGAGCGATCGCTTAGTTGAACAACTCTCTGGTGGCGAAAGACAACGCGCTTTTTTAGCTTTAGCACTAACGCAAGAACCAAAAGTATTACTGTTAGATGAACCCACAACTTATTTAGATATCAACTATCAATTGCAACTATTAGAACTACTGAAAAATCTAAATCAGCAGAAGGAATTAACTATTGTTACAGTTTTACACGAATTAAATTTGGCCGCACGGTATAGTTCTCGCATCGCTTTATTAAAACAAGGTCATCTGTGGGAAGTTGGCACACCCGAAGAAGTTCTCACTTCAAATGCGATCGCACAAGTATTTGGTGTTGAATCTGTGATTATTCACACACCTGTTGGTTTACAAGTTTGTGCCATTTCTGCTGTGTCATGATAAATCAATATAGGACTCCTGTCTGATTTCTGAACAAGATTTCAAATTAAACCCTGATAAAACAGGCTTTTCAGTCTCAGTATGTTTTCAAAAATCAAATTGGAGTCCTATAGTTATTAGTGTTGATCAGTGGTAAGCCAAAAGCGTCGATCAACGGTTCAATAGCGATCGCTTCACTGAAACTCTCACCCCACTAAATCTAGTATTGTAAATGGGCTATTCGAGACAACAACATCAAACAGCCGATCCTCACAATTCAAGTCTTTGGTATCCAGGCTATTGTAAACTAGCTTAATGAAAGATGTATTCTGGTTTTGGGAACACTAAATTTACCATCACACTTAACAGCAAGGGGTTGATATTTAAAGGTGGATGGAATAATAGATCGAAAAATACAGTTGCAATTACCCATAACACACCTAAAACCAGTGAAGCGCAATACAATTACCCATGAATTTGACCCTGGTTCACCAGCAGAAAGACTACCTCCACAGGACAGTGACGACCATTTATCAGAAGCGTCTAAGCTACTGCGACAAGGAATTCAACAACAGCAAGCTGGTGAGTTAGTAGCGGCGATGAAGTCTTTACAACAATCCTTGGGGCTGTTTCAGGTAGTTGGGGATTTGCAAAAACAGACACAGGTGCTTTCTTTTTTAGGATTGGTAACTTATAGTGCTGGAGACTACAAGGGTTCTATCTCCTACTCTCAACAGTGTTTGTCTTTGAGCGAGGACACCTCAGATTTAGCATTGCAGATGCAAGCACTTTCCCATTTAGGTAATGCATACCGTCACCTGAATGACCATAAAAAGGCAATTGAGTTTCTGGAAAAGTGTTTGAAAATAACGCAGCAACTGCAAGACAAACGAAGTCAAGTGGCAGCACTGAATAATTTGGGATTGGTTTATAAGGCTTTAAGCAACTTTACACAGGCAATCGAGTATCAGCAGCAAAGCCTAGAAATTGTGCGGGAACTCAAAGATAACTGGGGCGAAGAGCAGGTACTCAAAAATTTGGGTAATGCTTGGTATGCTTTGGACAATTACCCAAAAGCGATCGCCTACTATGAGCAATGTGTAGTAATATCACGCTCCTTAAAAAATGTTCGGAGTGCTTCTCAGGTGCTAAAAAATCTGGGTAATGCTTGTTATGCCTTATATGATTATCCTAAAGCTATTAAGTATTATGAAGAGCGGTTGCAATTAGCTAGAGAAATTAAAGACAAGCGTAGCGAAGAACAGTCATTAGGTAATTTAGTAGTTGCTTGTGAAGCTTTGGGTGATTATAAAAAAGCAATTACATATCATGAAGAACGTTTGCTGTTAGCTAGGAGTATGAAAGATCGACGCAGTGAAGAACAAGCTCTTGCCAGTCTGAAAGCCGCTTATGAAGCCTTGGGTGATTATGCCAAAGCTATGCAATATCAGCAGGGAACATCTCCAAATAGTTAAAAAGCAAGCATAGGGGAAACAATTCAAAATTACTCGCACAGATCAATTCCCCCCATAGTTTTTTGTTGGTGGAGATATACGAGAACTTCTGATGTATCTACTTGGGGAAATTGCGCGTAAAAATTACTTACACTGCGGAAAGGTTCCGGTGTTTCCAAGACAATGGTGCGATCGCCCCATTGATTCAACCAGGGTAGCAGTTTTTGTGGCGCTACTGGAGTGCATAACCAAACTGCGGCTGGAGAAAGCGCTTTGATAGCAGTTGCCGCTACCGCTATTGTCATACCTGTGGCAATGCCATCATCAACTAAGATGAGCGTAGCACCCTCGGCATTCACCTGTGGACAAGCAGAAATTAATTGTTCCTCAACAGATTTAGCTTGGTTGATGGCTTTATTTAAAGCGACTTCCCGCCACTGGACATCATGTTTAGAGCGAAACAGCTTTTGATCAGTCCAAAGAACATTTCCAGAAGTAGTTACTGCACCAATTGCTAACTCTGGATTTTCTGGATGGCTAATCTTTTTCGCCACAATTATCGTCAAGGGACAACCCAAAAGACGTGCTATTGGTGCTGCTACTGGTACACCCCCTCTTGGCAAAGCATAAACAATTGGTACAGGCTTTACCTTAGAATCAACAGTTTGCTGAGTCAAAACATCATGAATCACTCGCGCCAATTCTTCACCAGCATGGGTGCGATCAGCGAAAAGTGGGGTATATAACATGGTTTCTCCCAGCATCTTTAGGACGGCACTGCTTTTATCATGACTGAATTTTGTCTCAAATTAACTGATACAATAAGATTTATATAAATAATAAATATTCAGTAAAAGTCTATATTCTGATAAGTCCCCAACCAAAGACATACTTAACTTAGATAAGACAACTGGTGCTGATACCAAAATCCTAATTTTCATGAGCAGCGAAACTCAACTTAGCCTCTTTGACGACTCAACCTTTAACCAACGAGAGCTGATTCCCACAGACGCTAAAATTCCTATTCCTCTCGGAACCTATCCCACTATGACCGAGTTGGCGCAGCATTGCGATCACTGCCACCGTTGTGTATTGGGAGACACTCGTACTCATGCTGTTGTCGGACGTGGCAATCTCAAAGCACCAATTATGGTTGTGGGAGAAGCCCCAGGTCAAAATGAAGATGAAACGGGTTTACCATTTGTGGGCAGATCAGGGCAGTTGTTGGAGAAAATTTTGGCATCTGTGAATTTAACAACTGAGAATGATGTATACATCGCCAATATTAACAAATGCCGCCCACCAGATAATAGAGTTCCTACTCCTGTAGAAGTGGCAGCTTGTGTACCTTATTTACTAGAACAAATTCGCCTAGTTGACCCCAAAATCATTTTGCTAACAGGAGCAACTGCACTCAAAAGTTTGACTGGCGATAAGCGGGGAATTACGAAAATTCGTGGACAGTGGCTAGAGTGGGAAGGGCGTTTGTGTATGCCAATTTTTCATCCTTCCTACTTGCTACGCAACTCTTCTAAGGAAAGAGGTGCGCCTAAATGGTTGATGTGGCAAGATATTCAGGCAGTGCGGGCTAAGTTAGACGAAATCCAGGGTAATATCTCAGAAAAATGAGTGTGTTCAAACGAACTCAAGACAACTACCACTATTCTTACAAGTAGGTAAATGGTGGCAAATAATCCACATCTAAAATTTGCTCAATGGTATAGGGACAAGTTTGTGGGAAACAATTTAACCCACTTTTCTTTTTTGCTTGTCGTAGCGCATCAATATAGACTTCCTCAAGCACTGTGAGCAGATAGTTGTAGAGGTTTTTAGATTTGGTTAATTTCTTGAGTTCCACCCGAAAATTATCAATTTCCACTTCCCAATGATTTCTACACTCAGGAAGACTCCAATATTCATATAAAAGCAGATGTTTTAAAAGTTGTAGTAAATAACTTTCGAGCTTGTGTTTTTGCTCATTACCCAATCCTTCAATTTCCTCAATCAAATGCTCCCAATCAAGATGATCTAAATCTCGTTCTTGCAATTGTTTCAACGTTGTTGCTAGCCACAAGTGATAATCTTGTTCATAAAGAATTTGAGTGAGTATTTTAGACATAATTTAGGATTTTACTTTACCTAAAGCTGTTAATAATTCTTTTAAATATTCCTTTAGAAATTGGTCATGGGGTTGTCGAATCATGAGATTTTTAATTACGTTTTATCAACGGACACTTCCCCCTTGACAATCTCGTAACCAAGTTTTAACCCCTTGAGCGATCGCACCATAACTACTATCCCTTGGGGGTGATAGTGGTTGTTGTTTTGGATAAGCACCTGTTTGGGTAAACATCATCACCAAACGCCAACCACTTTTAGTTTTAGTCAACAATAGCCAGTGAAATTCCTGCAATTCTACCCCTTTCTTACCTATATACTGCCGTCCTAAGCTAGTAAAAAAAACTTGCTCAACTCCTGATCCAGTACTTTTAGGCGCATCTGTACTATATTCTTCTAGGTTAAGGGGTAGGGGAGTAAATTCAGGTCTTCCTGCCACTAGCATATAACTGTAAACATCACTGCTTCTGCTGAGGCGACGGGCACGTTGACTAGCGCGATTGGTATAACTAGGCAAATCTTGTAGTAACTGTGTAGTTAATGTTTCTAAATTTTGCTCAGAACACAAAGACCTCGCCCCACTATTGACATTTTCCCTTTCTAATACCACAGAGAGGTTAGGGGTGAGGTTTGTCGAGAAAGCTGGGTAATCAAGGCTATTTGATACTAAAATCCAAAAACCACAAGCTAAAAGCCAACTATAATTTTTCTTCAAGATTGCTCTCCCCCTGAACCTTGCACCATCCTCTCGTGCTTCTGGCTGACTTCTGCCTTCATCCGATCGCAGTTAACTCCTCACAAATCCTCTTCCAGGCTAACTCAGGCTCGGCAGCAGTAGTAATTGGACGCCCAATTACTAAGTAATCTGCACCAGCAGTGATTGCTTGGGCTGGGGTAAGCGATCGCTTTTGATCTGCCTGATCTGCCCAACTTGGTCTTACTCCCGGACAAACTAGCAAAAAGTCATCTCCACAACTCTGTCGCAGCTGTGCCACTTCTTGGGGCGAACAAACTACCCCATTCAACCCCGACTCTTGCGCCATCAGTGCCATTTCTAGAGCGTATTCTGGTAATTCTAGGGGAATTTTCAACTCAAAGGCCAGTTGTCTGGCAGAAATACTCGTCAACAACGTAATAGCAATTAACTTAGGTGGTTTTATACCCGCTTGTGCCGCTCCTGCTTGTGCTGCCTCTGTTGCTGCTTTGAGAGCTTCCACACCACAGGTAGCATGAATTGTCAATAGATCCACCCCATAACGAGCCGCACTACGGCAAGCACCAGCGACAGTATTAGGGATATCGTGAAACTTTAAATCTAAGAAAATGCGTTTTTGCCGGGACTTTAACACTTCCAGAATTTTTGGGCCAGTGCTGGTAAACAACTCTAAACCGACTTTCCAGAAATCGACTTGCGGGAGTTGATCTACAAGAGCGATCGCGCTGTGTTCATCTGGCATATCCAAAGCTACAATAATTCGTTGTTCTGCCTGTTCACCATTCCCCATTCCCTACTCCCCACTCCCCAATTAAGACACTAAGCGGACAAACTTATTTTTCCCAACTTGTAAAACCTTACCTTGTAACTCAGCAAGAGAAGCGAAAGTGGTATCGACATCGGTAATGCGATCGCCATCTAAGCGTACCCCACCCTCTTGAATTTTCCGCTTTCCTTCCCCAGTACTTTTGCACAAGCCAGTGGCATTAAGAATATAAGCTAATTTAGTAGGAAACTGCGGCACAGCAGCTAACGAAAATTCTGGAACTGCACCTTCCTTTCCACCGCTTTGCGCTGCTTCTTTGGCTTCATCAGCTGCTGTTTCGCCGTGGTACTGTCTGACAAGTTCCCATGCTAAAAGTGTTTGGCGATCGCGGGGATTTTCTGGCAGTTTATCCAAAGGTAAATCCGTTAAAAATTCAAAATACTCTTCCAGCAGATGATCGGGAACTCCTTGCAACTTTTGATACTTTTGTCCAGGATGTTCTGATAATCCAATATAATTACCCAAAGACTTGGACATTTTTTGAACTCCATCAGTGCCAATCAAAATCGGGAGTAGCATTCCAAATTGAGGCTTTTGATTAAAATGGCGTTGCAAATCTCTGCCCACAGCAATGTTAAACTTTTGGTCAGTCCCTCCTAATTCCACATCTGCCTCGACTGCGACCGAATCAAAACCCTGCATCAACGGGTACAGGAACTCGTGGATAAAAATTGGATTCTCTTTTCTATAGCGTTCCGCAAATCCCTCTTTGGCCAACATCTGTCCTACTGTCATCGTGGAGAGCAACTCCAAAATTTTCCCTAAATCAAGCCCAGAGAGCCATTCGGAGTTATAACGCACCTCTAACCTTCCAGGTGTGTCAAAATCCAAGATAGGACGCACTTGATCAAGATAAGTCTGGGCATTTTGCGCTACGTCTGCTTCTGTTAGCTGGCGACGCACCTCAGATTTGCCTGTGGGATCGCCAATGCGGGCTGTAAAATCGCCAATAATTAGCACTGCTGTATGACCTGCATCTTGAAACGCTCGCAGTTTACGCACTGGTATGCTATGACCAAGATGAATGTTAGCACCTGTGGCGTCAATCCCCAATTTAACCCTCAAAGGTTGCTTTGTACTCAGCAAACACTTTTCTAAACTTTCACTGTCCTCATCAACTGGTTGAGGAAAAATTTCTACAACACCACGACGCAGCCAAGCAAAATCTTGCGTCATACTAGGAGATTCACTATTAGCTATACTTTGTACTTTAGAACTTAGGTTGGTTATATTCACTAGCAATTTATCCGCTCTTTCGTTTACCAAACTACTATAATTGCAAAAAATTAACCGCCCTGCTTCGCTCAATGAATTACAGTTAAATCTACAAGTGAGGAAGTGTAATAGCCGTGTCGTCGTCTAGGACTTTTGAAGATAAGCAGCCACAACGCCGGGCTTCATCGGGTTTTGAGTTTATGAAAGGAGTAGGTCAGGTAACTGGCGGTACTCTCCTCTCAATCACCATGCTGGCAAGTTCCATTGTAGCCGGAGGACTGGTTGGTTTAGCCATTAGCTTCCGTAATTTGCCAGATGTCAGACAGCTACGTAACTTTTTTCCGTCAGAAACAACTTACATTTATGACGTTAAGGGTAAACTCCTAGCAAGTATCCACGGGGAGGCGAACCGAGAAGTTGTACCCCTAGATAAAATTTCCCCGAATCTGAAGCGAGCAGTATTAGCAAGTGAAGATGGTCACTTTTACGATCACCACGGTATTAACCCCGTTGGTGTTGGGCGTGCTGTAGTCGTCAACTGGGCAGCAGGTGGAGTGAAAGAGGGTGGCTCTACTGTTACTATGCAGTTGGTGAAAAACCTGTTTTTGACTCGCAAACGTGCCTTTACTCGGAAGTTAGCCGAGGGAGTGCTGGCGATTCGGTTAGAGCAAATCCTCAGCAAAGACCAAATTTTAGAAATGTACCTCAATCAAGTTTATTGGGGTCATAACAATTATGGTGTACAAACTGCGGCACGCAGTTACTTTAACAAGTCATCAGAATATTTAAACTTGGGTGAGTCAGCAATGATGGCGGGTTTGATTCAAGCGCCCGAAGAATTCAGCCCGTTTGCAAGCATGAAGCTGGCAAAACAGAAACAAAAAGAAGTGCTGGGACGGATGCTGGAATTGACCTGGATTACCCAGCAAGAATATGACGATGCCCTTAAGCAAGAAATCAAACTTGGTAAAATCAAATCCTTTCAAGGTAGTGCCCTACCTTACATAACCAATACTGTAGCGCAGGAGTTGGCTAAGAAGTTTGGGCGTGAGGCACTACTCAAAGGCGGGATGCGGGTACAAACCACAGTTGACGCCAATTTCCAAACTATGGCAGAGGAGACTGTCGGTAAGTGGCATAGATCACTACTTGGGCAGGGATTATCTAAGAATCAAATAGCCCTAGTGGCGATTGATCCGCGCACGCATTTTATCAAAGCACTGGTAGGCGGTACAGATCCTAAGGCCAGTGAATTTAATCGTGCAACTCAAGCGCAACGGCAGCCCGGATCTGCTTTTAAACCGTTTGTATACTATACTGCTTTTGCTACTGGGAAGTACAGCCCAGACTCAACGGTAGTAGATTCCCCGGTCAGCTATCGAGATGGTGACGGTTGGTACTTTCCCAGAAATTATGATGGGGGTTTTAAAGGAGCTATGCCAATCCGCACAGCTTTAGCCCAGTCGCGCAACATTCCCGTGATTAAACTTGGTAAGAGCGTGGGGATGAATAGAGTGATAGAAACTTGCCGTACCTTGGGCATTATGAGTCCGATGGAACCTGTAAGTTCCCTGCCTCTTGGTGCAATTGGTGTTACACCCTTGGAAATGGCTAGTGCCTATGCTACCTTTGCTAATTATGGCTGGCAGTCACCAACAACTGTAATTGCTCGTGTTACTGATAGTAGTGGTAACGTGTTGCTAGACAATACGCCCAAACCCCAGCTAGTTCTCGATCCTTGGGCATCAGCAGCCATTATCGATGTGATGCGATCGGTAGTTACTGAGGGTACAGGTAAAGGTGCTGCTATAGGTCGCCAAAGCGCTGGTAAGACGGGTACGACATCATCAGAAAAGGATATTTGGTATGTCGGCACTGTGCCGCAGTTAACCACTGCTGTCTGGGTGGGGAGGGACGACAACAGACAATTAGCTAGCCGCGCCACGGGTGGCGGTATGGTTGCTCCTATTTGGAAAGATTTTATGGAGAAGGCACTCAAGAATGTACCAGTAGAAAACTTCAAGCCAACTTCTCAGTTTTCTCGCCCCAAGTCACAATAATTTTGAATTTTGGATTTTGGATTGGCAATTAATCCAAAATCTAAAATTGACTAGAGCTGTTTTTCTAGTTCGGTTTTCATCCGTTGTAGAGTGAGGTGCATTTGGTCAAACATTTGTTGCGGGGTGATACCGAACTGACCTAACTGTGTTTTCATTTGCTCTACTGTCATTTGTGCCATGAAATCTTCTGATAGCTCGAAACGCTTCATAAAGATGCGATAGCGATCCATCATGGCTTCCATTTGCTCAATAAATACCTTTTTGCCCTCGCGGTCAAATTTGCCGTAGCTATTGCCAAGCTTAATCAGCGCTTGGTAATCCTCAAACAGCTGTTTTGCTTCTTGTTGAACTATCTCAGAATCGAAGAATCCCATATTGCTTATATTAAACTGAGCGCCCAGACTCAGTAGCTTAATAGTTTTACTTCTATTTTTATTTTAGTCTAGGGGATGAATTTAATGACGAAGCTACGGTTTTAGTACGGTTTTTTATCGAAATTTCAACACTTGACTTGAGAATGGTTCCTGTATTGAAACCGACTCAATAAAGCTGCAATAGTCACAGCTTTAGCCATTGATTGAGGATTTGTATTTTCATGTGGTTGAATTTTCAATCGGGGAGCGTATTTCAAACCTAGTGAATGTTGCGGGTTAAGTTTTAATGCTTGACGGATGTAAACACTGGCTATACCTAGTAATTTTTGCTGAAAATGTACCAAACCTAATGACAAGTAGATATTTAGCAATATAGTTAGGATATTTGCCAAGATTACACTTTTTACAGCAATTTTCTTTTTTTATAGACCACGGTTATAACAGGGGCTGGAGAGTAGGGAGTGGTGTAGTTTAATAAATTGAAAAACGCTCAAATTGGAAATTATGAATTGCTGATGGCTGTTTTATTGTAGAAACTATGGTAGTAGATTTATAGAGAATATGTTGACTAAGCGCAAAAGCCGAAGCGTTGCTGCTGTTTTAGCTTTTTCTGGCACGCTGACAATTTCAGGATTACATAAATTTTATCTAGGACAGCCGTTGTGGGGTGTTTTGTATGTATTGCTTTCTTGGACGCCTATCCCCAAGGTAGCTAGTGCTATCGAGGGAGTTTGGTATTTAGCCCAAGACGAAGAAGCTTTTGATCGGAATTTTAATATGGGCCAAGCTGCTAGAAACTTACCGCGAGTGAGTAATCAGGTAGGAGCGATCGCTAGCGCTTTGCGTGAATTAGATGCTCTACGCCAAGATGGACTAATTTCAGAATATGAATTTGAGCAAAAGCGCCGCCAACTGCTAGACCAGATTTCTTGAGGTTAGCGAGAATCATGAACAATTGGCTACCTTTGAACCCCAAGTTGCAAAAACTCCGTGCCAAGCTCCTCAACGATCCCTACTATCGCCTGCAATCTGGGGAAGAAATTCAGATAGCGGCAAAATTAGGTATCCGCATTGATGCTAATCAAGCGACTGTAGATGATTGGTTGCGTCTACCAGGTTTGTCAATTCACCAAGCGCGATCGCTTGTAGAACTTTCACGTTCAGGTGTTAAATTTTACTGTATTGAAGATATTGCTGCGGCTTTGAGTATGCCAGCACAACGACTAGAGCCATTAAAGCCTCTGCTGAATTTTATTTATTATGACCACGAATCTCTAGAAAATCCTACGCACTTAGTCAATCCGAACACAGCAACAGTTGAAAATTTAGTACAAATTCCATTTATAGATTTGTCTTTAGCGCAAGCAGTGGTGCAAAATCGACAATCAGCTGGGCTTTATCGTAACCTAGCTGATTTTCAGCGACGGTTAGAGTTATCTGGTGATGCGATCGCTCAGATGATGTATTATTTGAGGTTTTAAATTAAAAGTTAGAAGTTTTAAATAACTCCTAACTCCTAACTATTTAAATGAATCCTATGCGATCGAGAGGCCAAAAGCGAAAGTTTGCCCGGCCGATGATATTTTTTCTCGGTAAAAAGCCCCAATAGCGAGAGTCGTTACTATCGTTGCGGTTATCTCCCATCACAAAAAATTTGTCTTCCGGGACTTTGACTGGTCGATATGGCTGATTTGGTGGTTCAGCAATGTAGTCTTCTGCCAAGGGTTGGCCGTTGACGTAGACTTTGCCAGAAGCAACACTAATCACCTCACCAGGCTTGCCAATAACCCGCTTGATGAAAGCTTGGTCTTTGGGATATCCCCGACGTTGTAGTTCTAAGGGTGGCTGAAAAACAATAATATCGCCAGTTATGGGAGGATGAAAATGGTAAGAGATTTTTTCAACTACCAAGCGATCGCCTGTATGTAAAGTAGGCAACATCGAGTCAGAAGGTATATAGCGGGGTTCGGCGATAAAAGTTCGGATCAGGAGTGCTAAACACAAGGCGATCGCAATTAAAATCAGATTTTCCTGCCAACTACGCCATACTTTTAACGACGCACGCGCTTCTTTTGCATCACTTTCGTGAGGAATCATAAAAGTTTCCAGCCAGTTTAAGAAGTAGGACAAATACCTTGATTATTTTGACTCCAAAGGTATACTGATAAGCAAGCTGGGTTTTGCACCAACCCATACAGTTATTAAATAATACAGTTATCGCATCTACCAAAGCTAAAGGACTTCCAAATAAAAATACTCAATTACTTATTGTGAGGTGGGTGTCTCGCCAGCCCGTAGCCAAAGGCGGGCAAGACTTCGGCCTGAGCGCTCAGTATAAGATGCGTACACTACAAGATTGGATAATTTATTTGTTGGAAATCTCTAAACAAAAGTACTGAAAATAAACTATGACCTGTCTAAGGCAATATAAGTTAATGATTAGGATTCCTAGAAAGATAATTAAAAATCCTAATTCTAATTGCTGTAATTATAAGGCAAGTTATTAAGATAATTTTCGGTTTTGCTTCCTCCTGCTAAAAAAGCTAGTTTTTGACTGGTATCTCGATACAGCTAGTCGGTTTTTTCTTAGAGCAGAAAATTAGTCGTTCATTGGCAAAACACCTTACCGAATGTCTTAAACATCTACTTCATTATGTAAGATTTAAGTCTTATATAAATACATGGCCTACTATTGCACTTTTAGTAAATTGCCTATGAACACGCTCTTTAATTTCCGTAGTTATACGGTAACAGTGGATATTAAACTGTACTATTAATAATATATGAATGTCCTTAACTATGGAAAATAACGTTATCTAGACATAAAACCACTAGCAATTTAGGCTAAAGTATCAGCATCAAAAATAAAACTAAACTTCTATAAAATTATTTTTGCTTGATGAGTGAAAAGAATCAATATTAACCATCAACTGCCTGTTGGCAATGAGAAACTATATTGAATTAATTTTCGTCTATCTATTTGATAGAACATACAAAGCAACACTCTGTCAGGTAAAAATTTAATTTTTTCTTAAAAAGAAAGTAATGGCAGTAGGCAGTAGAATATATCTTATTACCAATAGAACTAATAGTTTATTAGACTCTTTTTTGAAAGATACCCCGTCCCTTGTGATTAGTTTTGTATGTTAATAAAATAATTCACTAAGCTGTCGATTATACAACCTCCCGGTCAGAAAAATTTGCTCGAAAAGATGGTGCTGCCTTATTTGATTGCGCTCATTCTTACAGCTAGGGTAAGAATATGGAAGTCCAGACCTTAACTTTTATAAGTGGGTTGATATTAAATAGTAAGTATGTCAGCGTAACAGTTTTTCGTTGGGATAAGGCAGGAGGAAAAAGGGTTTTAGCCTAGTTTATTTTTCTTTGGATAGTTTGATTTTATTCTTCCAACTTACTTACCAAGTATTGTATGTTCAGCGCTCGTCCAAATATGGAGCATCTAGATTTCAGTTAAAGGTGTATAGTTTATCTTCTCAATTCTGAATTTACGTTAGTCCCAATTCCAATTTTTAGGATTCTCAGAAAGCAACTGATATCTAAATATTTAAAAAAATGTGCTACAACGTACCGTCATAACCGTAGCTGATGGTAAATCCTTGAAGGAGCTATGAAGTGGAAAACAATAAGTCGTTTCTGTGGCCAGAAGGAATATTAATTGCGCTGCTTACTTTAGGTGGTATTTTTAGCCTTGGCTTCATGATGCTTCTAAGACCAAATGTTTCGGAGGCTCAGAGTAGACAAAGTATAAATGTAAAGCATGTAGCTGCAAACGTAGGAACTCAGCAGCGCATTGAAAAATTAAAGGCGGCGATGCTTACAAGTTGGCAGCAAGAAGCACAAACAAAGGGACTATCCTACTCTGTACCATTACGCTTTCAAGGGGCAATAATTAAAGCGGCAGAACTAACTCAGGGTGAGAAAGTGATTGCTCTCACTTTTGATGATGGCCCTTGGCCTCAAACCACAGAGCAAGTGCTAAATATTCTGAAATCAAACAATATTAAAGGGACATTTTTTGTCGTCGGGCAGAATCTAAAAAATTATCCAGAATTAGGAAAGCAGATTGTTGCTCAAGGTCACGTCATTGCCAACCATACTTGGCATCACTGGTATCACTTCTTTAATCAACAAGCGGCTGCGTTTGAAATTGATCGCACAACAGAGTTAATTTATCAAGTTACAGGTGCTAAAACAAATCTATTCCGACCACCCGGTGGGATGTTGCACAATGGACTAGCTACTTATGCTAAAGGTCAAAAATATACTGTGGTGATGTGGTCAGCTGACTCCACAGACTACAAGTTACCAACTGTACCAAAGTTGATTAATAACGTGATTAAAGATTCAAAGCCTGGTGGTATTGTGCTAATGCATGATGGTGGTGGTAACCGTTCCAGAACTGTACAAGCTTTACCAGAAATTATTAGCAACTTTAGAAAGCAAGGGTATCGCTTTGTTACTATTCCAGAACTTTTAGAAATGGAAGATACAAACCAAAAGTTGCTCGCTAACAAAAAGTAATAATTATTAATTATGGCTAATTGGTCAATGGTATTGGCTAAAAACTAAAATTATATTTTTTGATTAAAATGCGTTATTTCTGAATCAGTTAATGAAAATCCCTCTTTTTCAAGAGGGATATTTTTTTCTCACTACTCCTTTTTAAGGCAATAGAGTTCAGTTAAGGGCTAGTGGTACAAAATTTTGGGTTTTTGAGACGCGATAAATCGCCGTCTCTACAAATGTTTTGGTCTTATCTGAACTGTATTGCTTTTTAAGGGGTAAACTTAGGCGGCGGTATTGGGCATCAAAGGGGTTTTCACAAAGTAGCGGTTTGCCGTGTCTCCAATGGGGGAAGGTCTTGAGGCAGAGGGTATGAGAACGGTTACAGTCACTAATAGACCTCTTGCATAAATAATTTTTTGTCTCGCGCAAAGGCGCAAAGGCGCAAAGAAGAAAGCGAAAAGAAGGACTTTTGCAAGAGGTCTAATGACTAGTCACTAAACTGAACTCAGTTGTTTTTTTTTGCGGATCAGCTTCGGGACTATCAGCCTCAGAAGGCGGGACTAACTGCCAGAATTTTGGTAAGAATTCTTGCCAGTGTTGCAAAATCTTCCTAGCCTTTGGTGAACCAGTTCGTTCTGCATGAGTTTTGATTAACTCTTGCAGCTGCTTTGCGCCTGCTTCTGTAATCACCTTCTGGATTTTGACAATTTCTGGGTTGACTAACTCACGAAATGAGTCGTCTTCATCCAAGAAGTATGCCAATCCACCAGTCATTCCAGCAGCTACGTTACGTCCTACCTTGCCAAGGACGACAATCACACCACCAGTCATGTATTCGCAGCAGTGATCCCCAGCACCTTCAATCACTGCTATGCCTTTGGAGTTTCTCACAGCAAAGCGTTCTCCTGCCAAGCCATTAGCAAATAACATGCCACCAGTAGCACCGTAGAGGCAAGTATTGCCAACTATCACGTTTTGTGATGCGTTATAGGTAGCATCAGTTGGGGGTTTGATGATGATTTCACCACCGTGCATACCTTTACCTACGTAGTCGTTTGCCTCTCCTTCCAGGGTCAGAATTATACCGGGGAGGTTGAAGGCACCAAAGCTTTGCCCAACACTACCTGTAAAGTTGAGATTAATTTGTCCTTCAAAGCCACTGTCGCCGTATTTGGAAGCGATCGCACCCGCTAATCTAGTACCTACTGTTCTGTCAGTATTGACAATAGGGTAAGTCTTGGTGACAGTAGATTGGTTGCGAATGGCAGCTTGAATGTCGGGATCGGCAAGCAACTTGTCATCCAAAACCACGCCGTTGCTGTGGACTTCTTCATGCACCAACCAGCTACGATTTTCTCTAGTGTCTGGTAGCTGAAGTAAACAGTCGAGATTTAGCGATCGCGTTTTGGTGAGTTTTACCTCTGGGCGCAGTTTCAACAAATCTGCACGTCCAATGATTTCTGACAAAGAACGATAACCTAGTCGGGCTAGGAGACTACGCACTTCTTCGGCGATGAAGTAGAAGAAGTTGACAACTTGTTCTGGCATCCCCGTAAACCGCTTGCGGAGTTCTTCTTTCTGAGTAGCAACACCTACAGGGCAGGTGTTCATGTGGCAAACTCGCGCCATGATACAGCCTTCGGCAATCATGGCGATGGAGCCGAAACCGAATTCTTCGCCGCCCATCAATGCACCTATTACCACATCCCACCCACTTTTCAAACCGCCATCTACGCGTAAAATTACGCGATCGCGCAAGCCATTTTCCATCAAGACGCGATGTACTTCACTTAAACCGAGTTCCCACGGTGAGCCAGCGTGTTTAATCGAACTTAGTGGCGATGCACCTGTACCACCATCATGACCAGAAATCTGGATGATATCAGCGTTTGCTTTGGCTACACCAGCAGCGATCGTGCCAATGCCAACTTCTGCAACTAGTTTCACTGATACCTTTGCTTTGGGATTAATTTGATGCAGATCAAAAATCAGTTGCGCTAGGTCTTCAATGGAATAAATATCGTGGTGCGGTGGCGGCGAAATCAGCATCACACCTGGTTTGGAGCGCCTTAACATTGCAATGTATTGGCTCACCTTCGGGCCTGGCAGTTGCCCACCTTCTCCAGGCTTGGCACCTTGGGCAATTTTGATTTCAATTTGTTTGGCGTTGACTAGGTACTCTGGCGTGACACCAAAGCGTCCCGATGCAACTTGCTTAATGGCACTATAAGCTTTATCACCATTTTGCAATCCCTTTAAATGAGGTAGGGTTGGCGAGTGACCAGATTCGTCTACATCATCTAAAACTGTGTAGCGCACGGGGTCTTCGCCGCCTTCTCCAGAATTTGATTTACCGCCAATACGGTTCATGGCGATCGCTAGAGTTTCATGGGCTTCTCTTGACAAAGCGCCTAAAGACATCCCACCGGTGCAGAAGCGCTTGAGAATTTCAGATACCGATTCCACTTCTTCTAGAGGAATTGGGATGCCATCGCCTTGGAAGTCGAGCAAGTCACGCAAGGCTGTTACTGGCCTACCTTGGAGGTGCTTTTTATAAACTTCGTAGTGGTCGTAGTTTTTTCCATCTAGAGCCTTATGCAGTGCCTTGACCATTTCGGGGCTATTCATGTGGTACTCGCCGCCAGGACGATACTGCACAAAGCCCAGATTTTCTAATTTGTTTGTCGTCAGTTCTGGGAAAGCCTTGCTATGGAAGGAAAGCACTTCATCAGCGAGTTCGCTAACACTCAAACCACCGATGCGGGAAGTCGTACCACGGAATCCTAGCTCTATTAAATCCCCACCAATGCCAATAGCTTCAAATATTTGGGCTGCTTGATAGCTGGAAAGCAAAGAAATTCCCATCTTAGAGAGAATTTTTAATAGACCTGACTCTACCGCTTTGCGATAGTTTGCTAAAGCTTCTTCTAGGGTGAGGGCTTGAATTTTTTGCACTCCCATTAACTTTTGAGTTTTGGGATCAGACCACCAATCACGCACCGTATCTAAAGCCATATACGGGCAAACTGCACCAGCACCGTAGCCTATAAGACAAGCAAAGTGATGAGTACTCCAGCATTGGGCAGTATTGACAATCAGGGATGTTTTCATTCGCAAACCTTCACGAATGAGATGGTGATGCACGGCACCCACTGCTAACAGGGGAGGAATGTAGGTGTATTCTGTGCTGATACTATCATTGACCCGACGATCGCTTAATATTAAAATCTTTGCACCTGCCCGGACTGACTCAGCTGCTTGGGCTTGTAAAGACTGGACTGCGGCTTTCAATCCTTCCGGGCCAGTGGCGATCGCAAATAGGGTTGACAACTCAGCTGTGGCAAATCCTGACAGCTGAATCGCCTCCAACTCTACCTCTGTCAACAGTGGCGATTCGAGTTTCAATCTCCGAGCATATTCTGCCTTGGGTTCTAATAAGTTACCTCGTTCACCCAGTTCGACTTTCAAAGACATCACTAGCTTTTCCCGTAGGGGATCGATCGCTGGGTTCGTCACTTGAGCAAAGCGCTGTTTGAAATAGTCATAAAGCAGGTGGGACTTCTGTGACAGCACTGCTAAAGGAATATCATCTCCCATGCTAAAAGTCGGCTCCGAACCTGCTAAAGCCATTGATTGAATCACTATTTCTACATCTTCTGTGGTGTAGCCAAAGGCAGTTTGAAGCTGAAGCAAGCTTTGTTTGTCAATTTTTTCTGTACTATGTCCGTTACCATTTTCAGCAGCCAGATGTCCATTCCCATTCAGTTCTGACAACTGACTACGGACAATTTTTTTAAGTTCTTGACGATAGTCTTGCAGCCATTCACCATAAGGGTGCTGCTTGGCGATGCGCTGCTTAATCTCCCAATTCTTCAGCACTTCATGGTTTACTAAATCCACGGCAATCATTTGCCCTGGGCCGAGTCTACCTTTCTCGACAATATCGACTTCTGGGAAGTCCACCACACCAGCTTCAGAAGCTACAACAATGTAGTCATCTTTGGTGATCACGTAGCGAGCTGGTCTTAAGCCATTACGATCTAGTGTTGCACCAACTTTTTTGCCATCGCTGAATACTAAAAGTGCTGGCCCGTCCCACGCTTCTTGTAGACCACTGTAATATTCGTAGAAATCAACAATTTCTGGAGAGTCACGTAAAGAAGGCTGATTTTGGTAAGCCTCTGGAACCATAATCATTAAAGCTTCCAAAGGGCTGCGTCCAGAGCAAACCAGCAATTCTAGTACGTTGTCTAGGGTAGCTGAGTCGCTGTTATCAATGTGAACTAATGGCTTGAGTTCCTGGATGCGATCGCCCCATACGGGATGATTCAGGCTAGCTTCTCGTGCCATCATCCAGTTAATGTTACCCAACAAAGTATTGATTTCGCCGTTGTGACCCAAAAGCCGCATTGGTTGAGCTAGAGGCCACTTGGGCATCGTATTGGTACTAAAGCGGCGGTGATAGACAACAAAGGCGCTTTTGTAAGCTGGATTTTTTAAATCGTGATAAAAGTTGCCCAATACGGCGGAACGCACCATGCCTTTGTAGACAATTGTGCGGCTTGATAAAGAGCAGATATAAAATTCTTCTGAGATGTTGTTTGCAACTTTACTAATTCGGCGGCGGGTAATATACAACTGCCGTTCTAATTCATCGCCGCTTTTGTCAACAGAAGCTAACAAAACTTGTTCAATCTGGGGTTGATTTTCTCTTGCTTGTACCCCCAATAAATCAGCTTGCACTGGCACTACTCGCCAACCCAGTACAATCAATTTTTCTTCGGCAGCTACTTGCTCAACAGTCTTCCTAGCTTTTTGTGCTGCTTCCTGGTCTTGTGGTAGAAAGATCATCCCCACAGCTATATTATAGGTGGATGGAAATTCCTTCCCCCTTTGGGCAAAGTCTTGTTGGAACAACTCCCAGGGGATAGCTGTCAATACTCCAGCACCATCACCAGAGTCTTGATCAGCGCTACAACCTCCCCGGTGTTCTAAGCAGGTTAAAGCAGCTAAAGCTTTTTCGACAATTTCGTGGCTGGTATGATTCTGGCGATGAGCAATAAAACCGACACCACAGGCATCTCGTTCCTCTACTAACCACTTTTGCCCCTGATAGGTATCTCTTGAGCTTATATCCTCTGTGATTTTCTGGTCTTGATTCATCGGTTTATTATTCATACCCTGTTCCTGAAGTATTGAGTTACCAATTTTGCCACTACTTTATGGAAAAAAATTTCTAAATTCAGCGATGGAGAAATATATAAGCACCGAAATTTAGGGAAAAAAAATTTTAACTTCGGTTTTACTTTACTAGTTTACCCGTGTTAAAATATACGCCTACTCTTTATGTATTTATGCCTGTTACACAACTTACATCTGCCAAGACATCATTTTTGCCCTGACAGCTTCTTTTTTATATTGTGAAGCTAAGTATTTTCTCAATTCCCTTTTCCAGATGCACACTAGCTACTCATAGAGCCTATTTCGGCTCACCTAAAACAAAACTCAAACTGAACGCTCTACTATGTTTTAAAGCCGAAGTCATCCTGATCCAGCAATAAAATCAGCGTATTACAATATATAGCCATTTGACAATTTCCAAATATTTTTGTTGTTGTCTATAGTTTTGCTATTTACCAGTTGCCACATGTCTTACTATTAATTAGACTTTACTGAAGTAGCAACAGTAGCAACGTTCAGCTAGGATTGAATATCTTAATCCAGTTTTGATAACCAAGACTACCGTGTATAGTGTGCTTAAAATTAGTGCCAGTTAAAACACTTGGTTGCAGTAGCCTTAGGGCTTAAATGGTTATTTATATTTAAAAGATATAGCAATCCAAGATGTATCTTACCATGTTTTTACAAAAATAAAGTCATGTTTTTTTTATATTTCCAAATAATTAGTTAGTTTATACCTTGGGTGATAGTTTTCAAAAGTACCTAGTAAATTATGGTAAAAATGCCAAATTGTTGCCAATTAGGGAATAGCGAACGCAGATTTTTCCAGGCTACTGTGTCACCAATACTTTTAACAGTACTGTGCTTAACTACTACCTGTGCTACCAACGCCCAGGAGTCCTTAAAAAACACCAAACCACCAAGTTTGACCTCCCAGACTACACCTCCTTTAACAAGTGTGGCATCCTCTGGGAATCAAATTTCCCTCAATGGTCGTACTTTACCAGGAACCTGGTTGCAGCGACCTGGAAAAGCTGGTCAGGTTACAACTCATCTCAGCGACGGAGGATTCAGGCAATTAATTGGAGTAAATTTCTTAAACAGTAGTAATTCAGCAAGGCAACCAATACAGTGGTTTTCATCGGTGACAAAGCCACTGGTTTTAGCCACCAGGCTACTAGGAGCATATCGCTATCTGGATATTACTAATTTTGCTCAAACATCTGGATGGCAAATCCAAACCAACGGCAACACCTTGGTAATTGCTACTCCAAAAGCGCGAGTCACAAATATTGTTCAGAGCCAGGAACCTCCAGACGCGAGTGCCCCTTTCCAACAAGCTCGGATTCTTGTCGATTTAGATCGTCCAACTCCCTGGCAAGTTGCACAAGGGTCAGCGATCGCAAAACCCCAAACTCCATCTTCCGCTCCAGACACACCAACCCCGAAATCGACTGTACCGGCAAATCGAGAGTGGACAGTTACCCTGGATGGAATAGCCGACCCCGTTTTGATAGAACGCCATAGCCCCAAGCCACCAGAACCAGCAACATCACTGCCAAATCTGCTCAAACAATTATCACCAGCACAAACCCCTGAACCACTGATTCAACAAGTGGAGGTGGTGAAAAACCAAACCATTATTCGTCTGAGTGTTCCCTTTGGTTTATTGCCTCAAGTTAGTACTGTTGCTAACCCCAATCGCCTCCTTATCGATATTCGACCCGATGCTCTACAAGAGCGGGATATTACTTGGGCCCCCGGCTTGCGCTGGCGACAACATTATGTCAACTTAGGCACAGAACGCTTTCCAGTGGTCTGGTTAGAAGTTAATCCCCGCAAATTTGGGCTAACGTTGAAACCTATATGGGCTACTCCTGATGGGCTTGCGGGTACTGCTCCCTTGATTCAAATAGCACAACGTTACTTAGCAGTAGCCGGAATTAACGGTGGTTATTTTAACCGGAATAACAGATTGCCATTGGGTGCAATTCGTCGGGATAATCGGTGGGTATCAGGCCCTATTCTTAACCGGGGTGCGATCGCTTGGAATGATTCTGGCCAATTTTACTTCGGTCGTCTCACCTTGGAAGAAACTTTAATCACAGCAAATAACCAGCGCCTACCAATTCTATTTCTTAATAGCGGTTACGTTCAGAGTGGCATTTCCCGTTACACCCCAGCTTGGGGATCAACTTACACGCCTCTGACAGACAACGAAATCATCCTAGTGGTAGAGAAAGACCAAATTACTAATCAGTTACCAGGCGGCAAAGTTGGTGAAAAAGCGGTTCCCATTCCCCAGAATGGCTACCTACTAACCTTACGCGCCAATGCTGTTAGTGCTGCCTCCCAACTACCTATTGGAACCAAAGTAAATATTTCCAGCGCCACTGCTCCCACTGATTTTAGTCGTTATCCCCACATTATCGGCGCTGGACCGCTATTAATCCAAAATCGTCAAATTGTCCTTGATGCCAAAGTCGAAAAATTCAGCAATGCCTTTATTGCAGAAAAGGCTATTCGTAGCGGTATTTGCACAACAGCAACAGGCACACTGATGATTACTGCTGTGCACAACCGTGCCGGTGGTTATGGCCCTACTTTGGCGGAACATGCCCAATTGATGCAACTGATGGGCTGTGTGGATGCCCTAAATTTGGACGGTGGTAGTTCTACAAGTCTTTATTTAGGAGGACAACTACTTGATCGAGCGCCCAGTACGGCTGCTCGTGTTCATAACGGCATTGGGATTTTCCTAAAACCATGATAATAAGGGAATAGGGAAGTTTCTTAATCACCAATGCCCCATCTTTTTTTAAAGTTTAGAACAAGCTGCTATTTTGCTTGATGAAGACTTAGTGTAGACATCATAGTTTTAGTAGTGATGATTTACACCGTAACGTCTGATTTTGCTATGTTTATGAAAGTGCGACAAAATTGCTGATTTTTAACGTTGCAAGATAGCGCCAGATTTTTTATCAATAGTTAAGCAGTACCAACGGTTTGTTATGTCTTCAAATGAGGTAACTATGGCTCGATATCAAGAAACTACACAGACTGACACTCTACACCTACCTCCAACCATCACTTCCAGAGGCGTTGCTGCAACTGAGTTACGTCCTTGGGGTGCTTTTACAGTTTTGGAAGAAGGGCGCGGATATAAAATTAAGCGCATCGAAGTTAAGCCCGGACACCGCCTCAGTCTACAAATGCATCATCACCGCAGCGAACACTGGATTGTCGTCTCTGGCACAGCTAGGGTAACTTGTGGAGAGCTAGAAGTACTACTAAGCAATAATGAATCAACCTATGTACCCCAATGTACATCTCATCGTTTAGAGAATCCTGGCGTGATCCCCTTAGTGTTGATTGAAGTGCAAAATGGTGAATACTTGGGAGAAGATGACATCATTCGCTACCAAGATGACTATGCCCGTACCAAAGATTAAAACTAAAAGAACGCAATTAAAGCTCTAAGGGACTTCTAAATAAAAAATATCCAACTATTTCTTGTAGGATGGGCGTCTTTACCATTGGTGTAAACTTAAGCCAAAATCCCTTTTAAACCTCGTTTCTAGCCTCTGGCTAGAAATGCTTGCTCATTGCGGCTCTGCCGCAAGTCTTGAGGCGGCAGCCCTCCCGTTAGGCATTCCCAGTCGGAGCAGGGGAACGAGACAATCTCTAAAAGCATTGTCCAGACTGGTTTTTACGTTAAGTTGACACCAATGGCGTCTTTACCCGTCCTATAAGATTGGATAATTTAGTTTTTGGAAGTCCCTAATCCAAAAACTGAACACATTTTTGTGCAAACTGTCTTTGGTAGCCACTGGACACCAGAAGCCCCCATCTTAACTAGGTAGGGACTGAACTATGTTAGTATTTATAGATGTAATCAAAGTGATCGCGCTGATAGATTCAGGGATTTAGCACAGGAATAGCGATGGTCAACCCATCTGTAAAATGAAGATGGGGTATTCAATTGCAAAAAACAAGTTTGATGATTCATCTGAGTGAAGCAGCCGCAAGTGAAATTGGGCGAATAAAGTCTAAGCAGCAACCAAATATCTTGTTTAGATTGGCAGTCCGACCAGGTGGTTGTTCCGGGTTCTTTTATGATATGTCTTTCGATAAAGCAATAAAAGTTGGCGACCAGGTTTTTAACTTGGATGAGATTCAAGTAGTTATAGATGCCGTAAGCTTAAATTACCTCAACGGTTTGAGGGTAGATTATTCAGAAGACTTAATGGGTGGTGGTTTTCGCTTCCACAATCCCCAGGCGATCGCTACCTGTGACTGTGGCAATTCCTTCTCCATTAGTCATTGATCAAAAAAACAAATGTCAATTGACATAAAACAGTAAAAAACGATATAATCAGGATTTGTTAAAACTTAGACCATAAGCAGCTTTACGCGCTGTAACTCATGCCAACAATACAGCAGCTAATACGTGATGAACGCGAACTATCGCGTCAGAAAACCAAATCCCCAGCTCTGAAACAATGCCCCCAACGTCGGGGAGTTTGTACCAGGGTATACACGACCACACCCAAAAAGCCTAACTCAGCTCTACGCAAAGTAGCAAGGGTAAGACTTACCTCTGGATTTGAAGTCACAGCTTACATTCCAGGGATTGGTCACAATTTACAAGAACACTCAGTTGTAATGATTCGTGGCGGTCGGGTTAAGGATCTACCAGGCGTGAGATACCACATCATCCGTGGCACCCTAGATACAGCCGGAGTCAAAGACCGCAAGCAAGGCCGTTCCAAGTATGGAACCAAGCGTCCGAAAGAAGCGAAAAAATAGGATTGGCGATTAATCGCATCAAACACGATTAATCGTCTACCTTAGAAGCGCTTAGGGACAAACAAACGATCAGCACCTATGTCCTAATAGTGGCGGTGAAGGCTATTGTTTCTTTTTCAATAAATCAAGCAATACCTAACATTAAGCGAGAAAGTGTAGAAGTTCTGAGGAGAATCCTGTAACCGTTAGCAGAATTCTAATCTGAACATTAAAGTTTATAATCTTGTCGCCTTGAGTATTTAGTTGCAGGTAGCAAGTCAATAGGTCAGCCTCGCTGCAACGGGAGAAAAAATTGAGGAAGTCTGAGGGTTGGGTTACACCACTTTTAGTTTCCGGTGTCTGATAGCATATAATTTCGTTGCCAAATCCGAATTAAAGGTGAAGTATGTCTCGTCGTGGTGTTATTCAAAGGCGCCCAGTTCCGTCTGACTCCGTATATAACAGTCGCCTTGTGAGCATGATTATCAGACGAATCATGCGTCATGGCAAGAAATCACTTGCCGCACGAATTGTTTATGAAGCATTAAAAACCATTGAAGAACGCACTGGTAGTGGTGCTTTAGAAACCTTTGAAAGAGCAGTGCGAAATGCCACGCCTCTAGTAGAAGTAAAAGCTCGGCGAGTTGGTGGAGCAACTTACCAAGTACCAATGGAAGTGCGTTCAGAACGGGGCACTACCTTAGCACTGCGTTGGTTAGTTCAATATTCCAGGTCTAGACCAGGCCGGACAATGGCAAGCAAACTGGCAAATGAGTTGATGGATGCTGCCAACGAAACTGGAAATACCATTCGTAAACGGGAAGAAACGCACCGGATGGCGGACGCAAACAAAGCATTTGCACACTATCGTTACTAAGTGGAAAAGCGATATATCGCCCTCCCGAAGCGGTGTATCGTGGATTTACAAAAAAAAAGACGGTTTTCCGTTAAAGTATAGAATCTTAACAAAGAGTAATATACAAGATATCATGAGCCAAAAACTATAGGAGGTGGCTGTGGCACGCACGATCCCGCTAGGAAAAGTACGCAACATCGGTATTGCGGCGCATATAGATGCGGGCAAAACAACAACAACAGAGAGAATATTGTTTTACTCTGGGATAATTCATAAAATTGGCGAGGTTCATGAAGGAACTGCTGTAACAGACTGGATGGAGCAGGAGCGGGAGCGGGGAATTACCATTACTGCTGCTGCTATCAGTACCAGTTGGAAAGATCATCAAATTAACATTATCGATACTCCAGGCCACGTAGACTTCACAATTGAAGTTGAGCGTTCCATGCGCGTATTGGATGGTGTAATTGCAGTATTTTGTTCTGTGGGCGGTGTGCAACCGCAGTCTGAAACAGTGTGGCGACAAGCAGACCGCTACAAAGTACCTCGGATAGCCTTTATTAACAAGATGGATCGCACAGGAGCGAACTTCTATAAGGTTCACGAGCAAATGCGCGATCGCTTGCGGGCGAATGCGATCGCCATTCAACTACCAATTGGTAGTGAAACCGAATTCCAAGGGATTGTTGACCTGGTTCGGCAACGTGCGTATATTTACGTAAATGACCAGGGAACCGATATCCAAGAAACTGATATTCCCGCCGAATTGCAAGGGCAGGTAGATGAATACCGCCTCAAGCTAGTGGAAGCAGTGGCAGAAACTGATGACACTCTGATGGCTAAGTACTTCGAGGGCGAAGAACTGACAGATGACGAAATCGCTCTTGGACTGCGTAAAGGCACAGTTGCTGGCACAATCGTACCAGTACTTTGTGGCTCGGCATTCAAAAACAAAGGCGTGCAACTGATGCTGGATGCCGTCGTCGATTACCTGCCAGCGCCAAGTGAAGTGCCGCCAATTCAAGGCTTACTGCCCAATGGCGATACTGTTGAGCGCCGGGCTGATGACAACGAACCTTTAGCGGCTCTGGCATTCAAGATTATGGCTGACCCTTACGGTCGCCTGACATTTGTCCGCGTTTATTCTGGTGTGTTGAAAAAGGGTAGCTACGTCCTCAACGCTAGTAAGAATAAAAAAGAACGGATTTCTCGCTTAGTTCTGATGAAGGCAGATGACCGACAAGATGTCGATGAACTGCGAGCAGGGGATTTAGGAGCAGCCTTGGGATTGAAAGACACCTTGACAGGTGACACGATCTGTGAAGAAGGATCGCCAGTAATTCTGGAATCCCTATTCATTCCTGAGCCTGTAATCTCGGTGGCGGTTGAACCCAAAACCAAGAACGACATGGATAAACTATCCAAGGCTCTGCAATCTCTATCAGAAGAAGACCCCACCTTCCGTGTCCGTGTCGATCCCGAAACAAACCAAACCGTGATCGCGGGGATGGGAGAGCTACACCTAGAAATTCTAGTAGACCGGATGTTACGAGAATTCAAGGTGGAAGCCAATGTAGGTGCGCCGCAAGTAGCTTACCGAGAAACAATTCGGAAAGCTGTGAGCAAAATTGAGGGCAAATTCATCCGCCAAAGTGGTGGTAAAGGTCAATATGGTCACGTTGTGATCAATTTGGAACCAGGAGAACCCGGTACTGGCTTTGAATTCGTCTCCAAAATTGTTGGCGGTACAGTACCTAAAGAGTATATTAATCCCGCAGAACAAGGGATGAAAGAAAGCTGTGAATCCGGGGTTCTAGCTGGATATCCATTGATTGACGTCAAAGCGACGTTAATTGATGGGTCATACCACGATGTAGACTCTTCGGAAATGGCTTTCAAAATCGCTGGCTCAATGGCGATGAAAGAGGCTGTGCTGAAAGCTTCACCCGTCCTCTTAGAGCCTATGATGAAAGTTGAGGTGGAAGTTCCCGAAGACTATATCGGGAATGTCATTGGCGACCTCATTGCCCGCCGGGGGCAGATTGAAAGCCAAAGCACCGAACAGGGACTAGCTAAGGTGGTATCCAAAGTTCCACTGGCGACCATGTTTGGCTACGCTACTGATATCCGATCTAAGACCCAAGGTCGGGGCATTTTCTCAATGGAGTTTAGCCGCTACGAAGAAGTACCTCGCAGCGTGGCTGAGGCAATCATTGCTAAAAGCAAAGGGAACGCTTAATTAAAATAAGGAAATGAGCATTCATGGCACGCGCAAAGTTTGAAAGGAATAAACCCCATATCAATATCGGTACTATTGGCCACGTTGACCACGGTAAAACTACGTTAACAGCAGCCATCACTATGACCTTGGCAGCTATGGGTCAAGCTATAGCTAAAAACTACGATCAAATCGATAACGCGCCAGAAGAAAAGGCACGGGGTATTACCATCAATACCGCCCACGTTGAGTATGAAACCGAAAATCGGCACTATGCTCACGTAGATTGTCCCGGACACGCTGACTATGTGAAGAACATGATCACCGGCGCTGCTCAGATGGATGGTGGCATCCTGGTAGTAGCTGCTACAGATGGCCCGATGCCCCAAACCCGTGAACACATCCTGCTGGCAAAACAGGTGGGTGTTCCCAGTCTGGTTGTCTTCTTGAACAAGGAAGACTTGATGGATGACCCAGAACTTCTGGAACTGGTGGAACTGGAACTGAGAGAATTGCTTTCCAGCTACGATTTTCCGGGCGATGATATCCCCATTATCAAAGGATCTGGTCTGCAAGCTCTTGAAGTAATGGCCAAGAATCCCAAGACTCAACGGGGTGAAAATCCCTGGGTAGACAAAATCTATGAATTGATGGACGCTGTGGATTCTTTCATCCCTACCCCTGAGCGGGATGTTGATAAGCCCTTCCTGATGGCTGTGGAAGACGTGTTCTCAATTACAGGTCGTGGTACTGTCGCCACTGGTCGGATTGAGCGGGGTATAGTCAAGGTCGGTGATAACGTTGAACTAGTGGGTATCAGAGATACTCGCGCCACTACCGTAACTGGTATTGAGATGTTCAAGAAGAGTCTTGACCAAGGTATGGCTGGTGATAACGCTGGCGTATTACTCCGGGGTATCCAGAAGGCTGATATTGAACGCGGTATGGTAATCGCCAAACCAGGTTCAATTAAACCTCACATTCAATTTGAAGGTGAAGTGTACGTCTTAACAGAAAAAGAAGGTGGTCGCAAGACTCCATTTTTCGCTGGCTACCGTCCCCAGTTCTATGTACGGACAACCGATGTAACTGGTACCATCAAAGCTTACACATCTGATGATGGCAAAGAAGTAGAAATGGTGATGCCAGGCGATCGCATCAAGATGACAGTAGAATTGATCAACGCGATCGCTATTGAACAAGGAATGCGCTTTGCTATTCGTGAAGGTGGTCGCACCATCGGTGCTGGTGTCGTCTCCAAAATTTTGAAGTAGCACCTTTTTGCTCTCGTAACAAAGGAGCAGAGATGGTATTTATTATGCCTCTCTGCTCCTTTCTCTTCCTTTTTAATTAAAGGGAGTAGGGAGTAGGGAATAGGGAATAGTAAGAAGCCAAGCAATTTTGTCTCCCCCACTCCCCACTCC
>NZ_WBKM01000330.1 GCF_015714725.1 Nostoc sp. WHI | reverse complement strand
CCCAATGCCCAATGCCCAATGCCCAATGCCCCTACATTTTAGAATGTATACCACTCTGGGGTAAGCTTATCTGCTTCGCTGATGGGAGTCTCAACTGCTGTTGTCTCATTTATAGTCCAAATGGTGTCTGCACCTGCTGTCTGATCGCGCCAGTAGATGTCGGTCTTACCATCGCCGTTAAAGTCGCCCAGGGATGGTGTCAATGATGCGTTATTAGTTGGTAAGAAAGCTTCAGTAGCAACTGTTGTACCATCCATCAACCAAGCGGTGTTCGCACCTGTGGTTCCATTGTGCCAGAAGATGTCGGTCTTGCCATCGCCGTTGAAATCACCAATTTTAGAAGTCCAGGCTGAGTCAAGTGTCCCCAAAGCACCCTCTGTAACTAAGATGCCTCTCATTGTCCAAATCTTATTTTCACCTGTTTGAGTATTTCTCCACAGCAAGTCAGTGCTTAAATCGCCGTTGAAATCGCCAACGGTAGAAGTCCAGGCTGCATCTTGTGATTGGAGCGCAAATTCACTCTTTTGCGTACCATCCATAAACCAAACGCTGTTGTCGCCTGTTGTCTGATTGCGCCAGAAGATATCGCTCTTGCCATTGCCGTCGAAATCAACAATGGTTGGAGTCCATGCTGGGTCTGTATTATCTAGAACAGTTGCACTGACAACTGTTGTGTCTTGAACCAACCAAATAGCGTTCTCGCCGGTTTGATTATTATGCCAGAAGATATCGGTTTTGCGATCGCCGTCGAAATCGCCAATTTTAGAAGTCCAGGCTCCGTCAACGCTGGTTAAAGAAGCCGCATTAGCAACTCTTGTGCCATCCATTAGCACGATACTATTCTCACCAGTCACTTGATTACGCAAATGAAAGTCTGTCTTGCCATCATTGTTAAAATCGGCAATGTTGTAAGTCCAGGAATTTAGGTCAAATTGACCCAGGGAACCCTGTTCAATAACACTTGTCCCATCCATCAGGCGAACAATAATCTCACCAGTTTGGCTATTGACCCAAAGTTTGTCCGTTTTACCATCACCGTTGAAGTCAGGAACAATCGCCGCACTGGTTAAGTAAGGATTAGGATTGGGATTTGCTGACACCACCGCAGATTGTTGTGGTTCTGAGGAACTCTTACTCGTCAGCAGCAAACTAGAATTTAGAGTATTTAAACTATCAAGAGGAGATGCTAAAGCTTGTATTTTTTGGGAAGTTTCTACCCATTGGGTATTCAAAGAACTTGAAGTATTTTGAGTTCCAAACATGGTGTGTTTTTATGATTAGTTGTCATCTTTTTTTAACTTTCTTTGGCAATCTCTTTCTGTAACCAAATAACATTTACCAGGGTTTCCATATTTCTTTATAACTATTTTTTCTTTGTTAATGTCATTCTTTGAAGACAAATATTCTGGTTTTGGACTTTAGGCAAAAAACTTCTGTTCGTGTAAATTTTACGCGAACAGAACGAATGATTAATCTTGTTTATAGTGTGTAATACGGAAGCTAATTCAATTGCAGAGTTATCTTTAAGTCCTTTGTTTTCTAGTAAGGATTCAGGTGGCAGAGTATTGACAAAGGGAACACTTGAGGGAGAATATCACAAATATGAACCAAAACCTGCCTCAAAAATTAGACCCAGAAAGCTTGAACCAGTTGCCGAAAGAAAAACTGGTAGAGATAATTATTGAGCAGAGCAAGGTAATACGTGAGTTACAAAAAATCATTTTTGAACTACAGCAAGAAATAGAGCGTTTAAAAGTCAGCAGTGACGATTTTAGTGTTTACAATGGCTATCAAGTTGTTGCCCAACAGAAATGTTTAGCTCATCTACGCCGTCACTTCAAAAAACTAATTATACTTCCAGGTCTTCACAACCAAGCTATTGGCAAAGCGTTTGTTGATTTAATTGATGAAGCATTTACAAATTACGCCCAATGGTTCGAGACTCTTGACTCCACCAGTTATAACGATTGGGTCAATCAATTCAAATCCAAGTTGCAACAAACGCTCAATCAGTGGATTGACTTAGCCGGAGCAAAAGCCGGAAACCTTTTACGTTCTTTACGGGATAAAGCGAGCCAATGGTGGTATTTCCTTGACTACCCTGAAGTTCCTCCTGATAACAATCAGGCCGAACGTTCGCTGCGTTTGGCTGTGACAAAACGTAAGGTTAGTGGTGGCTCCCGTTCAATGGACAGGTTTAAACACACTGCCCATCTGTTGACGGTGGTGCAAACCTGCCGTCGTCAAAGTCGGTCTGTGATTGATTTTTTTGCACAAGCACTGCTGGCTAATTCCAATAATTATTTGTCTGTCCCATCCTTGCTTCCTAAATATTAGACCTGAATCCTTACCGATTTTTAAATTTCATACTCGAATTCAGCAATTCCTCAAACGAGTATTGTGCCATTGTCAACCGTCAGAATTACTCAATGACCGTATTCAGAAATTTCCAAGTATTCATGGGAGGCGAAACAGTAGAGCTACCAGTATTAATATTGAAACGATCTGGCAAAGATGGTTCACCTTGAAATACGTTACCTGTAATTGCGATCGCTGCGATCGCTCTTATTTCTTGATCAAGTGAAATTACCAAACTCCGCTTATCTTTAGCGCTCTCATTGAGAATCACATTGCCAGTAACCGTGCAGCGTTCGACATTATCAATCAAGACTGTATAATTTTCTATAGCATTTCCAAGATTAGAAATCAAGTCTTTCCCTCTGCGGATTTTATTAGCAGTCAGGATAACACTGCTAGTTATGGGGCGATCGCGATTTTGTGTGTTTAAACGCTTAATTACTAAGCCTGGCCCAGAAAGTGCCATAGATTCCTCTACAATCCCTGCATCAATGTCATTAGACAAAACATGGAGTGAGAGTGATAAGCGATCGATTCCTGCTATATTCTCAAACTTTCCTCCTGCTATATTCTCAAACTTTACAGGGTACTCCTGGGCAAGTTTACTCACATCAAAAAAGGATGGTAGCGGAAATGAAATACCCAATATAGCTGTCTGTAGATTAGTTCTTAAGATTTCTCCGAGTTCGATGGGTGTTAGCCAAAAGCCAGAGATACACTCGATAACTGTATTATTCTCTATCCGCACTAACCCAGTATCAGCGAGAATTAATATGGCAGTAGTCAAGCCAGTAAAGCGGTTGTCACGAATGATACCGTCTTGCAACAGCGATAGTACGATATTAAGTTTATTAACTGCATTTTTACGAGGAATTAAAGCAGGAGCCAACAAATAACCAATGAGGAATCGCTGTTCATTTTGCCCGGTTTTCTGTTCTAAAAGCAGATATTCCTCATCTCGAAGAAATCGATTTTCGAGCAGTTTCAGCCCCCAACACTCACTACCAGCAAAAATGCCGACTGCAAAGAGGTTGACATCTTTCTCAACAGCAAAACGAAACAGGCAATTTTGTACTGTAAGCAATGCACTGTGCAATGGACGAATGCCAATTGACACTCTTAAATTCTTCTGAAAATCTTCACCAAATCCCTCACCCTCTGAAAAGGGTGTTAATTTACCACCAACTCCCATAAAAGGGCTAATCGGCAGCTGAAATCTTAAGTTGCGAAGGGTTACACTATCAGCGCGATTTAATACGATCAACCCATGTAAAAACTTACTTTCATTACCGGGTTCTGCCTGGAGTTCAGCACCATCATGGCAGCCTTCTAAAGTGAGGTTAGAGTGCTGTGATCTTAGTTGTAGAGATTGGGGTAATTGATAAATACCTGGCATCAGACAGATTGTAACGCGATCGCGGTTGGTAAATCGATATCTTCATTCATCAAAAAAGTTTTAGGGACAGAGACGATTATTGCCAGCAGTCCCGGTTTAGTTCGTGCCAAAGATAGCGACACACCCACACAACCGACAAACCAACAAAGCTATACCTTTGCAGGCGGAAAAGTAGATACTAAATCTCATGTAGACATTAAAGGCACTTCCCCAGGGCCTACTGCATTCACAGTAGAAGCTTGGAAAGAACGCTCAGAGGGCGATAATATCACCATCAAGATATCTGAAGTTGATGCGATCGCCAAAACCTTTACACTCATTGCTGAATTCAAACCGCAACTTATAACGGGCATTAAACTTACAGAATTGCCCGATAAACTCGCTGGATCTGGCCTTGTCATTACAGTAGCCAAACCCGATAGTGGTGGTTACGCCATTCCTGCCCCTGGAACAGTCATCCTCGGCGGTGGTGCAGATACCAAAGCTGCATCATCTGCCAGAGCGATCGCTCTGGCAAACTCTTAAAATTAGCATCTGGAGAATAGAACTATGCCGGTTACACCGACTTACCCAGGCATTTACATAGAAGAGTTGCCGAGTAATGCCCGCACAATTACAGCAGCCCCGACTTCTATCGCGGTCTTTGTTGGCTACACCCATCCGTTTAAAACCAAACCGGAAAATTTCAACAAGGCCATTCAAATCTTCAATTTTACTGAATATGAGCGGGAGTTTGGTGGGCTGTATACCAGTAGTGTGATCAGAAATGATGTTGCTTATGCTATCAATGAGTTCTTTTTGAATGGGGGTTCGGTTGCCTATGTCGTTGGTCTAAATGCACAATATCGAGATGACAATGGTGCAGTCATCGCTTCTGGTAGCGTAACTTTGCCAAATGGCATCTCAATAATTGTTCCACCATCTGCCACGATTGGTGCAGGTTTAACTGGTATTGTGTTTACAGCACTAGAACCAACAGACCAAACATCTTTGCAGGTGACTCTAAGACCCAGTACTAGTAATAGCAGTGCTGATATCGTTATCTCTTATGGTTCACGGGTAGAAACCTATCGGGGAGTGACACTTGATGCCAATGATGCCAATTTTATCGAGAAACGCCTTGGTACAATAGCAGAACCTATTTCATCTTTAGTCACCGTTGCCCCCGCATCGGGTGATTATGAACTCACATTTACTGCCGCAAATTAGACTCCTTTAGTTAGTGCACCACCCTCCGATTTTGTCACGACTTTTAGCGCAGCTGATTTTGTTGGTATTTTCCAGCAGGATTCGTCCCTCGATAAAGTCCCGATTTTCAATCTGCTGGTGATTCCCGGTATTGCAGACAGTGGTATTTGGAGTACAGCCCTAGCATTTTGTGAACGCAAGCAGGCATTTGCAATTCTAGATCCACAGGAAAATGCTGGTGCTGATCCTAGTAGTTCTCCACGACCGATGATAGCTGACTTGATAGACAGGGTACCTAAAAGTCAAAACGGCGCTATCTATTTTCCCTATTTGCTTTCCAACGATCCTCTAACTGGTCGGACAATTCCGCGCCCCCCAAGTGGGTTTGTAGCTGGGATTTATGCCCGAACAGACCTCAACCGAGGAGTTTGGAAAGCCCCTGCTGGTTTAGAAACTACGATTTCAAATACTACAGGTGTGGTGGAGTGGGGACGAATGACTGATGCGCGGCAAGGTATTCTTAACCTCAAGGGGATTAACTGTGTGAGAGCATTTCCGGGAATTGGGTCTGTAGTTTACGGTGCACGGACACTGGTTTCTGAAAATCCGGCCTTTCAGCAATGGAAATATGTCCCAGTCCGGCGGATAACATTGTTTATTGAGCAAACGCTGATTCGGAACTTGGGTTGGGTCGTGTTTGAGCCAAATGATCAACCTCTGTGGGCGGCAATTCGCAGCAGCATTGAGGGATTCATGTTGTCAGTGTTCACTCAAGGAGCATTTCAAGGATCTACCCCAAGTCTTGCATTCCAGGTGAAGTGTGACAAATCCACCACCACCCAACAGGATATTGATAACGGCGTTGTCAACATTATTGTGGCATTTGCGCCGCTCAAACCAACAGAATTTGTAATTATCAAAATCGCACAGCTTGCCGGTCAAGTGCAGTCATAGGAGAAACCTCATGGGAAAACCTTTTTCTGTCAACATTAATCGCTTTGATCCCTATAAGACTTTTCGCTTTTTGATCTATTTTGGAACGTCCACCACACCGGTCGCAGCTATGAGTAAAGCGACTGCCCTAAAGCGGTCTTCTGATGTGATCGAATATAAAGAAGCGGGAAATATGATCATTCGCAAGGGATTGGGACGGACTAAATACGAGCCAATTACTCTAGAACGAGGACTGACCCATGACAATGACTTTGAACAGTGGGCAAATGCGGCTCAGGTTCTTGACACAGGTGCGCCTGGGCAATCCCTTAAAGAATTGCGGCGGGATATTGCCATAATTCTCCAAAATGAACAGGGACAGGCTGTATACCGCTATAAAGTCTATCGCTGTTGGGTGTCCGAATATCAGGCATTGCCAGACTTGGATGCAGGAGCTAATGCGATCGCCATTGAGCATATCAAGTTAGAAAACGAAGGCTGGGAAAGGGATAAGAATGTGACTGAACCTAATCAGGCAGGATAAGTCAAATGGGGTGGAATAACCAGGTGTTTTACCTTGCAGTGAGTGGATTGGCAGTGAACCTCCGACAACTGACGGGGAGTGAGGATCTTTTGTTGTTAGAAGCACCCAGCCTAGATACTCGATTGGCATTAACCCTGTTAACTAAGATTGCTCAAGTTGCTGATGGTAGTGAGGTGGCTTGGGACACCCTCTCGATCACAGACTTGGATATCTTGTTGCTAAGAACTCGGCAGGCAGTTTTTGGCGATCGCTTGCGGGCTGATGTAACTTGCCCTGGAAGAACTTGTGGCGCACCGATTGAGGTTTATTTTCAAGTGAGTGAGTATCTGGCCAATTACTTGCCTGGTAAAGTCCGGGGTACAGAAGCGACTGAGGAATCGGGATGGTTGCGGTTTCGAGACATCCCAGTTTCCTTTCGCTTGCCTACGGGAGCAGATCAGATAGCGATCGCTTATCACTCCCACCCAGAACGGGAACTGATGCAACGATGCATCCGACCGGCTGATATTCCCGCAAAACAACTTAGGCGAGTTGAGAAGGCAATGGAGACACTAGCACCAAATCTCGCCCAAAATCTCCAGGGTAAATGCTCCGAATGTGGGGCAATCGTCGAAATTTACTTTGACCCCCAGCAGTTTACATTGCGAGAACTCCGCAATCAGTCCGCTTTTATTTATGAGGAGATACACCTGCTAGCAATGTATTACCTAATGGTCAGAGACAGCTATTTTGGCGCTACCGCGTCAGCGACGGATGCAATACGTCCAGAAGCTGCGACAAACCAGGAGGTCAGCGTAAGATGAAGCAGGTTTCTTACTTGAGCCAGATTGCAAACCGTGCTCGTGCCAGGAGCGATCGCCCCTCTGCTGATCAACTGATGCTGAATCCACCCCGGTTGCTGTTTCGGCAAGGGGAAGGAAATCAGACTGGGGATTGGGGAGATGAAACACCTTTGAGCGATCAAGTACTAGAGTCTCCTTTGTCCCAGTTACCCACATCTGATATGGTCAGCGTTCAACCTGTACCACCACAGACTGAGGCTGGTAGAAACTCAGTGATCACATCTGATGTTGTCAGCGTCCAACCTACACCACTACAGACTGAGGCTGTTACAAACTTGGCGATCTCTGCCACCGATGCAGGAACTCAGCTACTCACATCTAATGTTGCCATATCAAGTTCAGATAATCATTTATCATTAAAATCTATCGGTGTCCCGGCATCCGCGCGTCCCGGTGTCAATAAGTCTGCAACCGGATATGATATCAATCCGCAACCTGTACTACAAGGGCAGTCCCAGCCACAGGCTGAGGCTGGTACAACAAGCCAGATCGGTTTGGAAAGTGCGGCGATCGCTTCCCCAACTTTATCTTTGATGTCCAGTCCAGGCGATAGGTGCGAAGCAATTGCAGATCCCAGTTTGTTACCCCTGACGACAATCCTCAAACCTGGTGTCCACCGAGCTTCTGCCGCCATGACTCAAGCAGCCAACCTGCCTGGAGAACCATTGCAAACTACCTTAGAACCTAGTCGTCTAATCGAATTTACTCAAGCACCAGGAATTGCCGAGTCAGCACCGCCCCAGCAGCCGACGGTTCATATTGGGGCGATCGAAATTCAAATTTCACCCCCGGCAGTAACTTTGCCGACTCCAACGGCAAAAACAGTAACCCGTGCAGCACCACCTGCTACTGGATCTCTTTCGCGGGGATTCACATCAACTTTTGGTCTTTGCCAGGGATAGAAGGAGGATAAAATGGCGATCGGGGTACTCAATCTCTGGGATATTACAGACGAACTGATTCAACTTTTAAACTCTCATAAAGGGGGTGCAAACTTTACCGTCACGGATCGGTCTCCAGATGAGATTCGTAACCTACTGGAGGATACATACTTGAGCCTTTATCTGTTCCATGTTTCCCCCGATAAATTCCACCGCAACACTTTGCCCATCGCTTCGGGAAATATTGGAGAACGGACAAACCGTGCCTTCTTAACTCCTCATCAGCCCCTCAGTCTCAATCTCCATTATTTACTTACCGCCTATGCCAAAGGCGTGGATGCTTCCCGAAATGAACAGCAAGCAATGACGGCTGCCTTGAAATGCTTTCATGAACAGCCAATAGTCACTGCAACCATACCCGATGACAATCATCCAGTGGAATTTACTCTCACTCTAGAACCGGAAACAGCCGATGAAGTGGGACGCTTATGGCAGGCAATCACCGCTTCACTTCGGTTGTCCGCCATTTACAAAGTTAGTGTGGTGTTGATTGAACCACCATCACCCCTTCCTGCTTTTGCGAAAAAACCAGACACAATCAACCTGGCAGTTAGTCCCACTTCCCTACCCTTTGCCAGTACCGGACAGGTAATCAGCACTTATATCAGAGTTAATTATATTGCCCCTGAAAATAAACTCCAGAGTTATGAATTGATTCCAGCTGTTGTCGCGCCCGGACAATCCTTTACATTGCACGGGGCAGGATTGAATCAAAGCAGTTCCGATCGCCTTTATTTGTTATTTCCTAATGGCACAGAAGAAGATATCACACCCTGGATATTGGAAGCGAATGAATTGCGATTATTGGTAAACCTGCCGCTAACGAGCATTCTCCCAGCAGGTGTTTATCAAGTGCGAGTTGGTAACGCTGTGGCGATCGCTAACCCAGGTGCAATTCGCTCAAACGCCACACCATTCAGCATTGCCGCCTTGGTTGACTCCACAGAAGAGCCGATTCTCACCCCTGCTAACAGTACCTACACTCTCAACGGCCAGGGCTTTAGTCCAGGGACAGTAGAAGTTCTCTTAGAAACAGTACCTCTAACACTAGAACAATTTACAGTTAACAATACCGCAATCAATTTTCAATTACCTGATAACTTACCGAATGGCGTTTATGGGGTGCGGGTGCGAGTGAATCAGGTGGAATCTCATCCAGCCAAGTGGGTGGTTAAATCATGATTACAGCCCAAACTAACAATGGACTTCAAAGGAAAGACCAGGCGTGGATCATGCGGATTCGACTGCGGGCGCAACGCCGAATTTTATGGATGCGATCGCACTATGCTGAGGAATCCTCGGAATTTCTCGGCAACTCGGTGATTACCGACAATGAAATCAATCGAATTTTAGCAGATCCTCTGGTGCTGGCTACCGCAGAGATGAGCTTTTATCAACACGATGAACTCGCCCCCCTCACCGAGCAAATTCACCTGGCGGACGATTTAGCCGCTCATAATCCCGCATGGCAACGATTGCAGCAGGCGTTTGGATTATCGGCAGCAGAACAGGATTTATTGTCTTTGGCGATCGCTCTAGAAGTCGATCCATCGCTACGGCGGGTCTATGGTTATCTCCACGATGATGCTACCATGACCTATCCCACCCTCTGGTTAGGATCAATGCTGTTTCAGTGGGCATCGCCAACTAGACTGGAACCAGAATCAGGACTGGTACGCTGGCGGTTAGCATATCCGGTGGCAGGTTATGATCAGCCGTGGTCAATTACTGCCCCGTGGGTGGCAGATCCGGCGATCGTTTCTTGGTTTCTTCAGGGCGACTGCATCGATCCGGCGCTGGGAATATCTGTACAATGGCTGCCTGCCTCTGTTAGCACCGACACCTGTCTCTATCCTGATCAATTAAGTGCCATTCAAATCTTTGTGAAAGCAATGAATCAGTGGCAAGTCGATGGGGATGGAAAACCGTGGCTTCCTGTGCCATTGGAAATCGAGTTAGTGGGTGCGTCTGGTGCTGGGAAAAAAACCCTGGTTAGGCAAGTTTGTGCAGCCCTGAATTTGGATTTAATTGCCGTCGATGCCAGTATGTTACTGGGGGCGGATGTAGGGCGATCGCTTGCTTTGGAACGATTGATGCGGGTAGTGCGACTAGCTGGCTTAAGTGGCGCAGTACTCTACTGGCACAGGCTGGAGGAGGTAAATTTAAAGCTTTGGCAGTCCAGCCAAGTCTACTGTAGTTTGACCTTTTTTGGTGTGACAACTTCCTTAGAACCTAATGAAAATCGTGCCATTCGCCGAGCGTTTCATTTACCCAAGTTAACCCGCACTCAAAGAGCGCAACTGTGGCAACGGTTGACAAATCAGAACTTAGTCCCCGATGCAATTATTAATTGGGTGCTGACTCCGGCGGAAATACACAAAGCTACCCAAGTGTCAATAGTTGGAACAGAAGCAGTAACAGCTGTGTGTCGGCAGATGTTACATCAACAAGTGGGGGAATTATTTACACCCTTGGGTTGTCCCTACACTTGGGCAGATTTGATACTACCGCCAGCAGTGCGCCAGCATTTACTGGAACTAGAGGAACAAGCCCAATTACGCTGGCAAGTATATGAGGAGTGGGGATTTGGGCGATTATGTCCGATGGGGCAGGGAATTACTGCTTTGTTTGCCGGGCCGAGTGGGACGGGCAAAACGATGGCGGCGCAGGTGTTGGCGCGATCGCTCGGCATGGAACTTTACCGCGTCGATTTAGCGGGAGTGATTAACAAATACATCGGCGAAACCGAGAAGCGATTAAAACAAGTGTTTGATGCCTGTGAACGGGCGAATGTGTTGCTGTTTTTTGATGAAGCAGACGCATTGTTTGGACAGCGAACCCAAGTGAAAGATGCCCACGATCGCTTTGCCAACATTGAGATTGACTATTTGCTGCAACGGATGGAGCAGTTTGATGGAATTGCCGTTTTAGCAACCAATCGTAAATCAGGCATTTTTGCGGCGGATTCGCTTCATAGTGGATTTTGTGCAGCCGAGTTCGGTGGAGCGATCGCAGTTATGGCGATTGGCACTATTGGAGTATACGCCACAGGGTGAACCGTTATTAGAGGGGATTGACTGGGAATTTTTAGCAAATAAGTTGAACATGACAGGAGCAGATATTAAAGCAGCAACCTTAAGTGCAGCATTTTTAGCGCGGACTCAAGGAACGCGGATTACAATGCGGCATGTGTTACAGGCAGCGCGGCGAGAGATGGCAAAGCATGGGGTAGTAATTCGTTTAGGGGAATGGGAGGTTTAGGCAAATGTTAAACGCACCAGTGAATGACAAGAAGATGAAACCGAAAACAAGCCATTCTGAGGTTGAGCAGGAACCGGAACGGTTGAAAGGTTTTTCGGGATGGGGCGATCGGCAGGGGCAGAATGATCGTCTAGCAGCCATGCAACAAGCCTATGGGAATCAGGCAGCACTGCGGATGATCAATGGGGGTGTATTGCAGCGTAAATGTGCCTGTGGTAATACTGCTGGATCTTCAGGAAGCTGTGCAGAGTGCCAGAGTAAGCGGGAGGGGATTTTACAAACCAAATTGAGAGTAAGTGAACCGGGCGATCGCTACGAGCAAGAAGCCGACCGTGTTGCTGATGAGGTAATGCGAATGCCAGAGCCGACAATTCAACGTCAGGTTGAATCAGAAAAAGAGGGAATTGTTCAGAGAAAGGCGATCGCTCAGCAAAATACCTCTGAGATGCCGTCAATCGTGTATGAAGTGTTGAATTCCCCTGGTCATCCCCTCGATCCAGAAACTCGCGCCTTCGTAGAACCACGTTTTGGGCAAGACTTCAGTCACGTGCGTGTATATACTGATGCAGAAGCTGCACAGTCTGCACAGGCAGTGAATGCAAAAGCTTACACAATGAAGCGAGATATTGTGTTTGGGGCAGGGCAGTATGCGCCAAGAACAGCAGATGGGAAAAGACTACTTGCACATGAGTTGACGCATGTTGTCCAGCAGGGCGCGGCAGTCGATCGGCAAGGCCAGGACAGGAAAGATGCTAGCCTAAGAGTCCAATCTACCCCAATGGTTTCGCAGGGTATAGGTCAACACAATGGACAAGGAAGCCAACCCTCTGTTATCCACAACGATGTTTTTCCCAGTGTCAGTGGACTTACCCCGCAGCCGTCTGCCACAGCCTTGATTCAGCGCGAGCCATATCGCACTCTTATTAGGGATTGTAATGATGTCGGCTGTAGCGAACTGCCCAATTTCGTAAATTGTGAATCGTGTTGCCACAGCGTCGAAACTGATGACGATTGTCTGAATATCTGTCTGAGTAAGTGTAACTCAAAATGGCCAAACACCAAGCAAATCGGACTTGCCGCAGGAGGTGTTTTGGGCGGTATTGCTGGCGCTATCTTGGGTGGTGGGGCTGGGACATTGGCGCTGCCTGTTGGGGGAACCTTCGTAGGCGGTGCGGAGGGCGCGGTATTAGGGGCTGGAGCAGGGGCGGCTCTAGGCGGAGCTATCGGACTCAGCATCGGAAACATATACGACTGGTTGACAAAGTAGGGCGATCGCTCTCCAAGTCGCCCCTGAACAGCTTATAGCAATAGCGATCGCCCTTCCCTGCTAGTACGTTAATACACTAAACCCAACAAAATTTATTATTGACGATGGAAAGCAAAAAATCATGGTTCAAATCCTACCAGCCAAAGCGATCGCTTTACAAAAACTAAGCAACTGCGATCGCCTAACCTTACAACACTTCAGACTTTCGCAGAGCATTAAGCTGTTACTCCAATTTAGGCGGATGCTCTCCCATCTTGACCCACATCTGGCGGACGCGAGTTACTTGCGGACGATTCATTTTCAAAGCCGCAATGGTTCCTCGACCGATGGGTGTGAGTCCAATGATTTCTGTACCATCCTCACTCCACCCAAAATGGTCTATCCAAATTTGAAAATAGGGATGAAACAGGGAAACGATTTCTTCAGTCAGCGGATCGGTAGCCGTCTGACTCTGGGCTTTGTAACGATTACACGATGGGCAGGACAAACAAAGATTTTCCAAAACTGTTTCGCCGCCAGCCGATCGCGGCATGATATGCTCAAATTCAAAGGTTGTCACAGTCAAGGTTTCAGCCGTGCGGCAGTAGGCACAACAATTGCTAAAGCGATCGCGCACCTGCCGTTGCAATTTGACCGGAATATAGGCACTCACGAGGCTTGGGTCAGTTTTTCTAGAGATTGCAAGGTATATCTAGCCCGGGTTTTTAGCAACGTCAAATGGTCAGTCTGGGCTAACAGACGATCCAGTTCAGCCAATTCCTCGTCGCTAAGTTGGCTTTCAGCATTGCGAGCCAGTAATCCATCCAATCGAGCCTGGGCAGCAGGAGCCAGCATACTTTCGGCAAGTGCCAGTAACTCTGCCTGGCCTAACCCAATCAGGCACTCTGTATCCACACTTGATACCTGGGTTAACCGATTATATGTCTCTAAATCCAACAGGACACCAACCCGCTCTCCCTGTTCGTTAGTGATATAACGCGCCTGCTCAGACATTATGCTCTCTGCCATTCGTGTCCAACTCATTGAGTCTAACAAAATTAAATCTATGGAAAAAGCCGAAGATGCCAGAACTTAAAATCGATCGCCTAACCTTAAAACTATCTGGAATTTCAGAACTTGAGGGACAACGACTAGCAAAACTAATTACGGAAGGACTTGCCAACAGCAATATTTCTAGCCAAGCCGCAGATATCCCCAACCTAAAAGTAAATATTCCCTCCCGTCCCAATGCCAGCGTAGATTGGTTAGCCGAACAAATCGTAGCGGACATATTGCGGCAATTAAATTAAACCCGGGCTTAAATTTCCTGTGAGGTAACGATGGTACAAACAACGTGAATTTATTCTCAATCTAACGCGAGTATGAAGTTAAAGGAGGCTTATGGCTGGGAAATTTATCAAAGGTGCATTAGTAGAATTCATGCCCACGTTTCTGATCCCACTGCCGAATGTGATTATTTTTCAATACAACCCAGAAACCATGACTCATTCTTGGACACAGGCTGAGTTAGTGGGTTCTCAAAGAAATGCTAAAAGTAATCCTTTAGCAGTTAAGGGTGTACCAGGGGAATCATTTTTTTTACTATAGCGATGGATGCTAAAGATGCGATCGCTGAAGGCAATCCTGTATCCCAAGAGGTGGCTAAATTAAGCGGTGTTTACTCTCGGTTAGCAGCCTTAGAAATGCTGCAATTCCCCACAGGTGCTTTTGATAGCGCAGGTTTAGTTGGTTCTGTATCTGTGTCCGTGGGTGCTGGGGGTATTTCCGCTAGTGCATCTGTTAGCACTACCGGAGTAAAGCGCGATGTTCCACAATCGCAAGTTCCCACAGTGTTATTTGTCTGGGGGCCTGGGCGAATTTTACCTGTCCGCGTCACAAACCTGAGCATTACTGAAAAGCTTTATGATGCTTTTCTCAATCCCACCCATGCGGAAGCCACAATTGGTTTAGAAGTTTTAACCCTAGAAAAACTGCAATGTGTCAGCGGCCCCCTGAAAGAAATTGCTAAGGGTGCTTACACCTATTCTCAAGGGTTGCGTCAAGCGCTAGCACTAGCTAACCTCGCTAACTCTGCGGATTCAATTATCGGTATGTTACCCATCTAAGGAGGTTTTTATGTTTTTTGCTGGCAGTCGCTACGAAAACGCAGGTACTTATAATGTCACCACAGCTAATGGTAAAACCGTCACGGTGACAAAAATTCCCCTAGCAACAAGAAAACCCCTATTAGGTTATCACCGTCGCTTAGAAGGACAGCGTTTGGATTTGATAGCTTCCTATTATTTAAAAGATGCTAATGCTTTCTGGCAATTGTGCGATGCTAATAACGCTGTAGTCCCGGATGCTTTAGCTAGTCACGATTTAATCGGTATTCCACCCAAGGGGCGCTAAAGTCATGGCTAGTACGTTCCAACTACTGCTAAATGGTACGCCAGTAGATGAAGATTTTTATAATAATATTACTTCTTTGGAAGTAGAAGAAAATATTGATTTACCGGGAGCAATTCAGCTGATTTTACCTGTTACAAATACCGAAGATGGCGAGTTAACTTTTGTGAATGACGATCGCCTCCAACCTTTTGCCAATTTAGCAGTAGTGGCAACCTATGAAAATCAACCAGATGAGTGTATTTTTGATGGCTATATTCTCGCTCACAAACTCCATTTAGAAACAGGAACAACCAACGCTAATTTACAAGTTTGGGGACAAGATGCTTCTTGGTTAATGAACTTAGAAGAAAAAGTCCGGGAATGGGTTGATATTACAGATGCTAGCGTTGCTAATACTATTTTTAATGAATATGGGATCACACCTTCACCAGATAACACTGAAGATGATTCCCCCTCGCACACAGAAGATGGTTACACCTTAATGCAACGAGCTTCTGACATTCAATTTATTCGCAATTTGGCACGACGGAACGGGAAATTATGCCGTGTTGCTTGTAGAAATAAACCAGGACAGCGTATAGGTTATTTTACCAAACCCAAACTAGATAGTGATTCTGTCGTTACTTTAACTCTCAATGATCCAGAAGCTTGGAATGTTAATATTCTTGATTTTGATTGGGATGTGACGCGGCCGAGTGTAGTTAAAACTAGTCAGGCTTTATTTAATGACAATAATGAAGATGGAATAACTGTTGATACTAATGATTCTGGTTTGGCGTTACTTGATAAACGAGGATTAGCTGACTTTGCAGGTAAACAGATGAAAGTGCTGTTAACTACGGCTGTAGATAATGCTTTGGAATTATCATTACGCGCTCAATCTCTGCTACGTGAGGCGAGTTGGTTTGTCCGTTGTCAAGGTGAAGCAGATGTATCAAGACTTAACACAGTTCTCAGGGTGGGTACGGTGGTGTAAATTGCAGGTGTGGGCAGTCTTAACTCTGGTAAATATTACGTTTGGAGTGTGCGCCACACTATTACCACTGATAGTCACAAAATGATGTTTGTTTTAGTGCGAAATGCTGTTGGAGCAAAGCCGTCTGGAGGTATTGGATTATGAATGAGCAGGCAATATTGGAAGTGATAGAGCGGGTTCGTAACCGCTTCTACGGCAAATACCGGGGGACGGTGACAGATGTTGATGTTGACACTTTACGCATCAAGGCAAAAGTTCCTTCTGTGCTGGGAGAACAACCAACAGGTTGGTGTATGCCTTGTGTCTTACGGGGGGACAAAAAGGGCTAGAATGCAGATAAAATAAGCCTCATAGCCCTTTCTCCTTGTTGATAATACTTTCGCTTATTAGGAGCTAATGTCATTAACTCCGCCACCAGTTCGTAAGAATTTTCCATAAAATTGACCCAGTTAGCTCCATATAATCCAATATAAAAACTGCTATGACGGCGAACTGTCCGCCCCGATTCTTTAATTCGACCGACATATTTTTGAACACCCATACGTTTAATTTCTTGACCAGATATAGTTGCAGATGTATAGGCAAGCGAGATTAATAAAATTAGAGAAATTAACCGTTTTCCTGATGCCTTAGTATCTTCTAAGTTATAACCACCGCTCTTAAAATCTCTAAACATCTCCT
>NZ_WBKM01000292.1 GCF_015714725.1 Nostoc sp. WHI | reverse complement strand
GAATTTCAAAATGGCGATTAATACCCTATTTATTTCAAAATGAGAATTGCTGGGTTTTTAGTATCCATATAGATATAATATAGGCATCATTTTTGTTTATATGAGTTAAGCTGTCTGTCAATCTTCCATTATTGTCAACTAAAATTGACTTAGCCTTATTCTCTAGGTTAGACATCCAGGTATTATTGCATTGCTTACAGACCATTTGTGTTGTATAACCGTGAGAACTTTCTTTGTGCCCTTCAACACCTGATCGAAGAAAATCTAGTAAATCTTCAGTATCATTGGCACTTATATGTAGTGTTGAATCAAAGATACTCTTATCAAAGAAGGGTTTTAGCCATTTAGGAAATATATGCTCCTTGGAAACATCTGTAGAGCCACAAAATATGCATTTGGGTGCATTAAAACTTGGAATAACAACCACTTTTTCATTGGATTTTAATGATGTTAATATCTTTGATATATGATTGAATTGGTGTTTGTATTTTTCAGGTACGCTAACTTCAATGAAATCTTCTTGTGCAGGGGTTTGATCAACGCAATTGCCATTGCTTGATTTCAAAACCCTTAATTGGGTTTTCCCATTTGGCTCTAATACTTCAATTAGCTCAGACAGATGTTTAGCCCATTGTTTTGGAACTTTGATTTCTACTTCTGGCAATTTATGAAGCCACCTAATATATTTGTTATTGTTTATGCAAAAAGCATAGTAAACATCAAGAAATACAAGGGTATCTGAGACAACAAATTCTTTATCAAAAAATAAATAGTATTCACAAGGTATATGCTTAGAACCTAAAACCTGAATTACTTGATATGGATGCTTTAATCTAGACTCTAGTGCAACTGTAGTTTCTGAAACAAAAAAATCTTCAGCATATCCTACCTTAATCCTAGAACCAAACGTTACCACAAATTCTTGAAGGATACTCAATGGTTCTGTAAAAGAGACAACTAATTCTTTAGGTATCCAGTAGGAAAACGCAAAAAGGTTATAATTACCTTTGTCTTGAACGCACAGCAATAAATTAGATTTATGCTCTTCGTTGTTCAGTTCCTTGATAAAAAGCTGCACCCCAATTTTTAATTCTTGGATGAGATCAGGATTATTATATGTTTCAAAAACCTCATCTTCGCTGATTGAGAAATTAGATTTGAAGATATGATTAAATACATCTCCTAAAAAGAGCTTATTCATGCTTAACTGTCAATAACAATATTTACTTTAGGCTTACTTGCCCTATATTAACCGAAAACTTTATAGATGAAGTTTGAACTCCAATTGTGCGTACTACTTGTGAGGCTAATAACAGAGTTGAGCCGAAAACGGCGTCTAGAGATAAAAATTTACTCTTCCTGTTTTCCCAAATACACCTCAATAACACGAGAGTCATTTTGAACTTTTTCAAAACTACCTTCGCACAACACCGAACCTTCATGTAACACTGTTACTTTTCGGGCAATTTGACGCACAAATTCCATATCGTGTTCAATTACTAAAATGGAATGACTTTGTGCTAGTGCTAAAAGTAATTCGCCAATGTTGTAGGTTTCCTCATCTGTTAAACCAGCAACGGGTTCATCAACGAGTAACAAATCAGGTGACTGTGCTACTAACATTCCAATTTCTAAACGTTGCTTTTCTCCGTGGGAAAGTAATGCTGCTGAAATGTGTGCTTTAGGAGTTAAACCTATAGTTTCTAATAAGCCTTTAATATTATTCTTCTCAGCAGCATCAGGACGCCTAAACAAAGTAGAAAATACATTTTTATGACGATTACTGGTAATTTCTAAATTTTCACGGGGCGTTAAATTCAAGTAAATTCGGGGTGTTTGAAACTTACGCCCAATTCCCAGCCGCGCAATTTTATATTCAGGTAAAGAACGTAGGTTTCTCCCTTTGAATAAAACTCGCCCAACGGTTGGTTGTACTCTACCTGTAATCACATCTAGAAATGTTGTCTTTCCCGCTCCATTGGGGCCAATTACTACTCGTAATTCACCTACATCCATACTAAAGTTTAGCTGATTTAGTGCTTTAAAACCGTCAAAACTAACAGTTACATTTTCAGTTTCCAATATTTTCGCGTTCATGTTGCACTTCGGCGTCTTCTTCCAAGGTGGGATATGTAGCAATTTGTTGACGACGGTTGAAAAGAGAAATATTTTGACTACGCAACCATCCCACTATGCCATCAGGTAGCACTGTGACGACTATCAAAAATAGTGCGCCTTGGAAAAACAGCCAGATTTCTGCAAATTGCTCACTTAAAAAAGCGCGGGCATAATTGACTAACAAAGTTCCCACGATCGCACCAATTAAAGTAGCACGTCCCCCTACTGCCACCCAAATCACCATTTCAATGGAAAAAGCAATATCCATTGCTCTAGGCGATACAGAACCACTTTGGAGGGTGTAAAATGCTCCTGCTATGCCAGCGATCGCACCTGAAACTGCAAACACTACCACCTTAAAATCTGTAGGATCGTAGCCAGAAAATCTTACCCGACTTTCATCATCACGAATAGCTATCAACAATCTGCCAAATCGTCCACTTGTTAACCAGCGACAAATGCCGTAGGTGGCTGCGAGAAACACTACAGTCAGCGTGTAGAAAACAAATTGCGTTTTCGCATCGCTGACAGTTGCCCCAAACAAAGTTGTAAAATCTATGAGTCCATTCGTACCATTAAAAAATTGTTGTTGACCATTGAAAAAATTGAAAAATACAATAGTTCCGGCTTGAGTCAAGATAGAAAAATAAACTCCCTTGAGGCGATTTCGGAATACCAAATATCCTAATAATCCTGCCAATAACCCTGGAATTAGTACCACAGCAGCTATAGCCCAAGGAAACGAATAAAAAGGTTGCCAAAACGCGGGAAGTTCCGTAACCCCATAAAGTCCCATGAAATCAGGTAATTCGCCAGTGGGAACTTGCAGTTTTAGGTACATAGCGATCGCATATCCACCCAAACCAAAGAAAATACCATGTCCCAAACTCAGTAAACCAGTATAACCCCAAATCAAATCAATACCCAAAGCTACAATCGCCAGCGACAAAAATCGTCCCAACAAATTTAGACGAAACTCTGAAAGTAGCACTGGCATGATAATTATGAAGAAGAGTGCGATCGCTACGACAATCCCAACTTCAATTAATATTAATCTTCCTCCCTTCTTTCTCATTCTCTGCGCCTCTGCGATTTAAACATCAACAATCCGTCCCTTTTGCGGAAAAATTCCCCCAGGTTTCCACTGTAAAAACACAATAATCAGTGCAAATACCATCACCTTCGCCATACTTGTTGTCGCAAAAAACGTGAATAAATCTGCCAAAGGTTTAACAGGACTCAACAACAAAGCCAAAGTACCAGAACCAATTAAAAAATTAGCTGTACCAATTCCTAAAGCTGCCACAATCGTACCCGCTAAGTTGCCTACACCGCCGACAACAACAACCATAAAAGTATCAATAATATAGTTTTGCCCTGTATTTGGCCCTACAGAACCGAGTAAGCTAATAGCACATCCAGCCACACCAGCTAAACCAGAACCCAGGGCAAAAGTAATTGCATCAACTTTTTGAGTTGGGATACCTAAACAAGCGCTCATACTCCGGTTTTGTGTCACAGCCCGAATCCTTAACCCCCAGTTAGAACGTTGTAAAAATAAATAAATTCCGGCAACACAGATTGTCGTTAAAGCAATAATAAATAATCTTGCAAAAGGCAATTGAACGCCACCCAAAGACATCCCTGTTTGTAACCATGTAGGCGCCGTTACATCCACATTTTGAGCGCCAAACCAAGGTTTAGTCACTGCAAGCTGATAAGTTTGGCTCAATAAATTGCCCGTTGTTATTGTCACTCCCAGCGATAGCAACAACATCAATGCTACAACCCAGCTACGAACTCTTCCCAAATTCATCCGGGAATTTAAAATCCATAAACCTCCAAAAAACAACAGAGAAAATATAGCTATGGCAATGATCAATACCCAATTCACACTGCGAACAAATTGCTGGAAAATCAAACTTACTCCCCAAGTTGCTAGTAGAGTTTCTAGAGGACGTCCATAGAGATAACGAATCACACTTCTTTCTAGAATTAATCCCACAATAGCGGTGAAAATAAAAGCAATAATCAAAGCCAAAAATATATAAACTTCAAACCATATCCCACCCAATTGTTTACAAACACTTTGCACAACAAACGTTGTATAAGCACCAAACATCATCAATTCACCATGCGCCATATTGATGACGCCCATTAATCCAAATATTATGGCTAATCCCAACGCGGCAATTAATAATACAGCGCCAATACTAATACCATTAAATACAGCTTCTAAAAATCCTGTTAACACTTATTTTTCCCCAATAGCTATCAGCTAGTAGTTAGTGCCTCGTTCCCAGTCTCCGACTGGGAATGCCTATTAGGAGGCTCCGCCTACCGTAAAAGCGGCAAAGCCGTATGAGGTGTATTTCCAGGTAGAACCTGGAAACGAGAACTTCAAAAATTAGGTTTTCTTGTATTTACCACCCTTAGCTGGATCAGCCCAATCACAAGCAAATCCTTTAGTCTCTTTTACAAATTGATTCCAGGGAACTGGATCAACTGCGGCAGGAGTAGCATAAACAATATCAAACAAACCATCTTGCCTGACTTGACCAATGCGTACAACTTTGGATATGTGATGATTGGCGTCCATTGTCACTTTACCTTCAGGTGCGTCTATGGTTTGACCGTATGCCGCAGCACGCACTTTATCTAACTCAATAGTGCCAGCTTTTTCTACTGCTTGCTTCCACAAATAAACTGCAATATAGGCTGCTTCCATTGGGTCATTTGTTACCCGATTTTCACCGTACTCTTTCTTAAAAGCTGCCACAAACTTTTTATTAGCAGGTGTGTCTACTGTTTGGAAGTAATTCCAGGCAGCGTAGTGACCTTTGAGATACTCTACACCAATTGCTTGGACTTCTTCTTCGGCAATACTTACAGACATGGAAGGATATTTTTCTGGTGTCAATCCAGCCCCTTTCAATTGTTTGAAAAAAGCAACATTACTATCACCATTTAGAGTGTTATAAATCACACCACCGTTTGGCAAGTTTTGCTTAATTTTAGTGATGATAGGTGTAACTTCTGCATTGCCAAGAGGTAAATAATCCTCACCAACTACTTTCCCACCTAATGCTTCTAATTGAGCTTTAATAATTGTGTTAGCAGTCCGGGGAAAAACGTAGTCTGAGCCAACTAAGAAAAATTCTTTCCCCTTATTTTTCAACAGCCAATCAACAGATGGTTCAATTTGTTGATTTGGCGCAGCGCCAGTGTAAAAAATGTTTTTAGAACACTCTTGACCTTCATATTGCACTGGATACCAGAGCATGTGGTTTTTGCTCTCAAATACTGGTTTCACATTCTTGCGGCTAGCAGAAGTCCAACAACCAAAAACGACAGAAACTTTATCTTGATCTATCAGCTTGGTTGCTTTTTCCCTAAAAGTATCCCAGTTAGAAGCACCATCTTCGGTAATTGCTGCAATTTGTTTACCTAAGACACCACCTGTAGCGTTAATTTCTTTAATTGCTAATTTTTCAGCATCGACAACGCTTTTTTCACTAATAGCCATTGTGCCACTGAGGGAGTGCAAAATACCTACTTTAATAGTCTCACTACTAGCAGCAGATAAAGAAGCAGTGGGGGAGGCGGTTGGAGCCTCTGTAACAGTTGGGGAATTATTCGTGCAAGCCTTCAGGAAAATGCTGCTTCCAAAAGTTACAGAGCCGTAGATCAAAAACTTACGTCGATTAAATTGTTTACTCATATCTTGATGAATTTTCCTCTTGATGAATCAGCTAACTCATAGGATGCTGACAATATCAACCTTTAAACTGTGATATTGGTGTGATAGTTTACTAAGCAAAAAGTTACTTCTTATACAAAAAATTTTGTTTCTGTTATAAAAAATTAACTTTGAAATATTATACTTTGTTAAGTTTGCATATTTGCGGGATGATTTATCTCACGCAGAGGCGCAGAGACGCAGAGAGGATAAAGAGTTTTAAATTTTAATACATAAAATTTCATCCCTTGATTTAGCAACGCGAAAATTCGTTATAAATTGGGCGAAATTATCCCCTAATTCAGCAACGCCGTAATAATTTCGTCTTCTTTACCAGATGCAAACTTAGCAAAACGCTGTGCTAAGGGTGGTACTATTACCAAAGGATTGCTAAACCCAGAGAAAATATGGACGCCCTTAAATTCAGGGATAGCACCAATTAAGGGGAGTCTGTTGCTACTAAATGCTACTAAGCAATGATACCAAGTCCCTGGTAAATTCTCCAAAGCTGGTAAAACTTGACCGATACTTTTTCGCAGCCATTTTTCGCTTGCCTCTGAGTTTATCTTGGCATGAGGATCTGCGATCGCACGGCTAATTTGACCCAAACGCAAGCTACCATCTTGAAACTGAATCGCACCTGCATCTAAAATCGGCGGTACTAATTCTTTACCTGGTTCATCCCACAATTTATCAACTTGAGTCGATTGGGCTTCTAATTGAAACCGTTGCAGATTAGCTGGCATAACTAAGGTGCGTAACCTGACATCAATGGGTGGGGTTTCGATAATTTCTGCGTGAGTAAAATATAACTTGATGGAAATACCAACAGATTTTAGTAGCTGTCGGCTGAGTCCACCTGCACAAATAACAACATTAGCACTATGAAAAGTTGCAGTAGTCGTTTTGACACCATCTTTCAGTATTTGCAAAACTTGGGTAATCTGCGTTTCACCCCCAGCCCGCTCAAAAGCTTGGATGTAAGCTATTATTGTTTTTTCTGGGTGAATATGACCGTGTTTAACAGTTAAAGCGCCAGATATTGCCTCTCGATTTAGCAGTGGTTCTAACTCACAAGCTTCTTGAACACTGAGTAAACGAGGTGGAATAGCAAAATGATTATATGATGCTCCCGTTGCCTCTAGGTCATCGTGGACAGAAATAGTAAGTAATAAATCTAATTCCCGAAACTGAATATCAGCGTCTAACTCTTGAGATAAGATATGATAACGTGCGATCGCTTCTTCGCACAATTGACGAGTTAGTGGTGTAGTACCCGACCAATAAGCAAGTCCACCGTAACTATAGCAAGTTGCATTCTGTGGTGTTTTGTATTGCTCCAACAAAAGTACAGAAAAGCCTGTTTTCGCTAATTCATAGGCGAGTGTAGCACCCGTAATTCCACCGCCAACAACAATCCAGTCGTAGGTTTTCATACTTTTTAATAAGTTGCTTGCAAACGTTGTAAAAGATATTCTCCTGCTAAGATAGGAGGATAGATAGGCGATCGCTCTTTCTGGCAACTCTCCAGACAAGCTATTTCTGTATCATCATTGGGATGACAGAAAAAAGCAATAGAATACCGCGATTGCTGCACCCTGTTGTCATTGGGAATCATTACCCGGTGCTTGGTTGAGCAAAACATATCATTTGTCCACCGTTGCATTAAATCGCCGATATTGACCACTACAGTATCAGGAATTATCGGCGCTGCAATCCAATATCCAGAAGCTGTCTCCACTTCCAACCCTCCAACTTCATCTTGAAAAAGTAAAGTAATACTGCCATAATCAGAATGCTCACCAGCACGCATCTGTCCCCGTTTGGGTGGTGTCTGTAATGGGGGATAGTGGAGCGATCGCAAGGTATGATTTTGTTGATTGTGCCTTGTAACAAAAAAATTTTCTGGCAATTCTAACGCCAAAGCAAATGTTTGTAACATTATGTTAGCAAGTTCTGTGCAACTATCATAAAAGGCGTGAATAGAAGGAGCTATCCTTACAGCTTCTTGTTTGCCTAAATTCAACGCCTCTTTGAGGTCGCCTGGTTGATTGGGATTAAGGCGTTCTCTTTCCAGACCAACGTAACCCGTATTACTAAATTCATCATTCCAAGCTTGCTTTTGCTTAACTTCTAAAGGTAGATTAAAGAAAGATTTGCTGTGAGTGAATACTTGCTCAACTAAGTCTTTTGATATTCTCGAATTTTGTAAATACATGAAGCCAATTTCATGACAAGCTTGATAGATTTGTTTGACAACAGTTTGCCGAGTTGCTGTATTACCTTCGGCGAAGGCAGCTAAATCAATTACTGGAATTGTAACCATTTATCATTGGAGATATTTTGTTAACAATAAACAGTACAGACCGAGATTAATCGCGTCTGTATAGAAGTCAGGATTCATACCAAATACAGTAGACCTCTTGCATAAATAATTTTTTGTCTCACGCAAAGGCGCAAAGGCGCAAAGAAGAAAGCGAAAAGAAGGACTTTTGCAAGAGGTCTAGTAGACTGACAGTAGTAGAATGTCCTACGGTGTTAATCCTAACGTACCCCTTTAATTAAAGATAAAATAAAATCCTAGTTCATAGTAAGTGCTGAAGCGGTCATGCAAAAAAACTCAACTCCTTGTTTTCAAAATCCAAAATAGAATTACAATAATCGTGAGGTTTCAATTTTCCATTTCCAATACCTATTTGAAAAATGATTGCCACAGATAGAGTGTCCAAAAGCTTATCAATCAACTCTTTCTCTACAAGACGCTACGCGAACACAATCCAAAATTGGTATGAGCTATGTTTGCACTAGTCTCACCTGAAAAAATTCAGCTACCTGCGGGGGCAGTTGTCCGGCTGCCTGCAACTTGGCAAGATTACCAGGTTTTGTGTCAGCAACGGGGTAACAATTCAATTCCCCGCATAAAATACCAAAATGGAGAAGTCTTGCTCATGTCTCCGCTTCCTAAACATGGACGTGATGCCCATTTAATTGCAAATATTATCACAGTCTTGCTGGATTATCTTGAACGTGAATATGATGCTTTTACTCCTGTCACAATAGAATTACCAGAGGAGAGTGGCATCGAACCAGACTATTGTTTTTACATTGACAATTGGGAGGCGGTATCTGGTAAGGAGCGAATTGATTGGAGAATAGATCCTCCTCCCGATTTAGTGCTGGAAATTGATGTTACGAGCTATTCTGATGTCAATGATTACCTGCCTTATCAAGTGCCGGAAGTTTGGCTGTATCGCAAAAAACAACTGTGGATTTATCAGTTGCAGGGTACAGAATATATTGCTCAAACTCAAAGCCAATATTTTCCAGATATAAACATTGAGGATATAGTTACTAGGTGTTTTGAAGTTGCCTATGAGCGAAATACTAGTGCCGCAATTCGTGAACTCAAACAGCGTTTAGGTTAAACTTTTGCTCATTTGTTAATCCAGATGAGTTATGTTACAAAAACTGGTGCTAGTTTGAAAGAATGTCTAAGGCAAACTCAAGCTTGCCCGGCTAGATATTATTCAGATTTTTGCCATTTACTTAATGACGCGATCGCCTTCACCAATTCTTCTGGATCTACAGGCTTGGAAATATGCAGTTGAAATCCGACAGCGATCGCTTGCTGATAATCTATCTCACCAGCATAAGCAGTTAAAGCGATCGCTGGAATTGTCCCTCCTTCCTCTGGTTCCAGACTTCTCACCTGTCGCATCAACATATAGCCATCCATTTCTGGCATCCCGATGTCGCTGATGATCACATTTGGCTGGCATTGACTCAGCGCAGTTAAAGCTTCAATTGCTGAGGCTACGGTGATTACAGTTGCACCATACTGCTCTAGCATAAAAGGCAAAAACTCTCGCATATCTGCATCATCATCTACTACGAGAATCTCTAAGCCAAACAAGGGTAAAGATTTATCTTTCACAAGGAAGGAGTTATCTTTTGCATCCTTGATTCCTTTGGTTTCATTCTGTAAACATGGCAGTCTGACGGTAAAAGTTGCTCCTTGATTTTCACCTAGACTTTCTACCTGAACAGTGCCCCCGTGAAGCTCTACAAGATGTCGGACGATCGCTAATCCTAAACCTAAACCGCCAAATTTCCGAGTTGTGGCACTATCTGCTTGACGGAAATAATCAAAGACATAAGGTAAAAACTCAGGTGCAATCCCTTTCCCTGTATCAGTTACGCAGATTTGTATCTCTGGGCCAAGTTGCTCTAATTTAATCTTTACCTCTCCCCCACTGGGAGTAAACTTAATAGCATTGGAAAGAATATTCCAAAAGACTTGTTGCAATCGATTGGCATCACCTAAAACTTGCCCTACACAAGATTCAATAATTATCAGAATTGGGATGGACTTGGCTTCAGCTGATAAACGCACTGTTTCGATCGCAGCTTCAATGACTGATATCAAATTAATCCGGTTGAAGTTGAGGTTAAGTTTACCCTGAAGGATACGGGAGACATCGAGCAAATCTTCAATTAATTGAGTTTGTAACTTGGCATTACGCTCAATGGTTTCTAGAGCGCGATCGCTTGTTGCTTGATCAAGTTTGCGACTCCGCATCAGTTTTGCCCAACCCAGAATCGGGTTGAGCGGTGTCCTCAATTCATGGGAGAGGACGGCTAGAAATTCATCTTTGACGCGGTTTGCTGATTCAGCAGCGTTTCGTGCCGTTCGTTCGGCTTCGTAGAGGTAAGCACGAGCGATCGCTTGGGCGCATTGTTGAGCAAGGGCTAAAATAAACGCTTGATCTTCTCCACTAAGTAGTTGAGGCTCGGCAAATCCTAAAGTTATACCTCCAACTGCCCCACCTTCTATCATCAATGGAATAGAAATCCAGGTATCAAAGTCATATTGGGCATAAATTTCAGCCAAATGTGGGTAGCGAGCTACTCGATTTTTTGTTGCTTGTGCCCAAATAGGTTGTCCAGTCCGCACGGCTTCCGCTAAGGGAGAAGGTGAATCGATGGAAAGATGACGCCAAGCCTCCACCAAATCTTGCTTATAGCCAACCGCCCGGACAATTTCCAATTCAGTTTTACTTTCATTCACCAAGGCGACGAGGGCAGAACTGGCTCCCAAAGCAGCCATACTCTGCTCGACAATGACTTCAGAAACTTGGGCTGGTGTCAAGGATTCTGAAAGGGCAGCCGTGATCGATTGGAGACGAGCAATGCGCTCCAGCGCTCGTTCTGCTATTTTTTGGGCTTGCTGTGCTTCTTGGTAAAGGCGAGCATTATCAATGGCGATCGCAGCTCGATGAGCAACATCTTCCGCCAGTGATAAATCAGTTGTGCTGTAACGATGTTCTGATTCAGCAGTCACAAAGGAAATGGCACCAAAAATTTTTTCGCGTGCCATCAAAGGCAAAATTATACATGACTTTAAACCAAGTTCACGCACAATCCGCAGATGTTCTGGATCTGCGATACCTGCTGCTAGGGCTGCATCTGAAATTTCAGCTACCATTTCAGCAATTCCTGTACGCAGTACTTTCGGCACAGCTTCATCTGCATCCAACTTGCTGGGATAACGTTGATCAAGTTCCCAGCCAAGTTTCACTTTCTCTGGATCACGGTGGGCAACTGCTACCCGATTAATTGATTGGTTGTCTTGCAGGAGATCAACGCTGCACCAATCGGCAAAGTAAGGCACAACTAGATTTGCCACGCTTGTTAGCGTGCTTTCGTAATCGAGGGAAGAGGCGAGTGTTGCACTGACTTGAGCTAAAAATGTTGCTCGTTGTTGATTGGCTTCTGCTTCCTGTCGGGCGGTTTGCTCTTGAATCAGTTGGATACGTTCGGCTTCAGATTGTTTGCGTTCTGTAGTATCAAGCATAACACCACTCATGTGTGTGGCTTTACCGACTTGGTTAAAAAAGGCTTTTCCCCGGCAGGCTAAGTAACGGATACTGCCGTCATCCCGAATAATTCGATACTCTAGATTATGCTCGACGCTTTCGTTAATTGCTCGACTCAACGATTGAACCAACAATGCCTGATCATCTGGATGCAGACGAGCTAAAATTGCTTCGGAGGTGGTAACAAAGGTTTCAGGTGTTAACCCAAATACTTGATAAACCTGCTCATCCCAGTAAAACTGATCATTAGCAATATCCCAACTCCAAACCCCAATTTTACCAGATTCTAACGCTAGGTTAAGTTGTTCTTTGCTATCTTCTAGACCTTGATAAAGACGAGCATTTTCAAGAGAGATCGCAATTTGAACTGTCAAAATTTCCAGTATAGAAAGTTTATCCTGTGTAAAAGCACTGGGGATAAAATTGTTTTCTAAGTATAAAATACCAAGTAATTTTGACTGACGAGCGATCGCTAAACAAAGCACAGATTTCGGTTGCTTTTGGATTATATACTCGTCTCCCGAAAACAGATTTTGCTCACTGGCATTATGCAAAATCACTATTTCTTGAGTTCGCTGAACATAATTTAAGATTGATTGCGGAATAACTTGTGGAATTTCAGCTTCTAATACAAGTCGAGAAACATTGAGATTTTCTGATTGGGGATTAACCTTAGCTTCTACTTCGATTACTAGATTTTCCTCGTGAGCAAGTAATAAATAACCGATTTCTGCTCCAGCTTGCTCGATAACAATCTGCATTAATGTCTTCAATAACTGAGGAAGAACAATTTCACTAGATATAGTTTGAGACGCTTTAACGACTGATAGAAAGTCTAGGTGTTCACCCGTACTAAAAAACGTTTCGTTAGAGACAAGTTGTTGTTGTGGTAATAGCTGAGGATAGCACTCTTCTAGCTGCTTGATTTTGGCAGATGCCTCCCAGCGTAGATAGGCATTTTTAGCTTCTTGTAAGTAAGTTTTGGCAATTAATTCAAACTTTCGCTCCAAGTAAAACTTAGCGCCTAGCTCATTAGCCAAAGCTTCATATTGCACAAATCCCTGCTCACGGGCTGAACCAATTGATTGCTCATACAGGCGCATTGCTTCTAATTCCCGGCCTTCAATCCGAGCCATTTCAGCAGCTACTAATTGAGACTTGTGTAAGAAGTTAGCAGGGCAGTTGTTAGCCCAGTATTGCAATTGATGCTGATGCGATTCTAGGGTTTGCAAAAACTGTTCTTGCTCTTGATAAGATACTGTTGGATAAAGAGCCGCTAAAGTTAGTGAGTAATATAAAACATAATCTGTCTCAATCGGTAATGCCAATGTACTAACTGGAAACCTGGACAATTCTAAGGCACAATTCAGGGCTTCTGCATACTGTCGATATGTAAAAAATATAATTAATTTAATAATGTGATAAAAAATAATTCCACTGACAAAACCTGCATCTGTAATAATAGACAGAGCTTGTGTTTCATCAAATTCATCATTACTTAGAGTTAGGTTATGCTGAGTGAGTCCCCGCAGATTCATTAGTAGCATCTGCTGTAATCTGATTGTTCGATAGACAGCCTCATGTTTAGACTGACTGGCAAAGGTAGTGTATTTTTCCAGAGATTTGTATGTATCTGAAAGTGGAGAGCCTAACTGGATAATTTGCCAAGAGCTTTGATAGCCATTGTAATTTGCCATTGTCACATCACCTGCTTCCACACAGCCGATAAATCCCCGCTCTAAAAAGGAAATATCAGTAGCAATATGGTTACACCAAACGTTAACATGACTTCCATGAATGTGCAGAACAGTTCCTTTAAGTTTTAAATCATTAAACTTTTCATTCAATTGAATTGTCATCTCGGAAAATGCGTAGCCTGTAGGAATATCATGGAAGATGGAAACCAACAACATGGCATACATACTGTAAGCAAAACAGGAATCTTCCGTATTACCAAACTTTAGTGAATAATTAACTGCTTTGAGTACAACTAACGGAAAGATTTGGGGTCTACCGAGATAAGTAGGTGGTCCCAGAGTCGTCAACAAACTAATCAGTGTTTTAATATTTAGGTCTTGGATTATCGGAGCATCAATTAAATCAGAGACTTGTCTATTACCTAGATTTGCTAATACCTGGCTTTTTTCAATTGCGAGCAGCGCTTCTATTTGCTCATTTATATCAGGGAATGTTACCCCAAAAAGTTTTAAAGTTTCTAATCCTAACGTCAGTGCCTCTTCATATCTACCTGCAACTTGATAAAGTCTAATTTGCAGCATATAGATGTTGGCTTTTTCGATATGAGATTCTACTTTGAGCAATAAATTCTCAAATAACTCTTCCGCTTGCTCTAAATTTCCTATTAAGAATTCACATTCAGCTCGTTCTTTAAATAAAGTAAATGTTTGTCCATATTGTTCAATCCAGGCATTTGCAGCCAAAAGATTCATAGCAACGCTAAAAAACTTTTTAGCAGTAGTATAAGCTGTAGAAGCTTTTGCCCTCTTGCCAGCGATTAAATTCAATCGCACTAATTCATCTTTTTCTTTATGTTCAATAATTAAATCTCCAGCGAGATTGAGTTGATTGACTAAATCAAAAATTTGTTCATTCACTTGTTCAGGACTAGCATTTTTTAGCAAAATTCGCCCAATTGTTAAATGAACTGCTGGCTTCGATTCATCGGCAATTAAGGAGTATGCAGCTTGTTGAATTCGGTCATGGTAGAACCGATAGTTTTTTTCAGCACTTTCATCTGACTCAATGCAGATAATTAATCCTCTTAAAATAGCTTCAACAAGTGCTTTTGCCGTTTCCTCAATAGATTGTTCACTAACGATCGCTAAAATTTCTAAATCAAAACGATTACCGATGCAGGAGGCTAATTTAAGCACCTGTTGAGTTGCTTTTGGCAGTTTTTGCATCCGCGCAATCATCAGATTAACAATATTATCTGTAATACCCTGAGCTTCAATCTGAGCTAGATCCCATTCCCACCCCCCTTTACTTCCCCCCTTGCTAAGGGGGGATTGAGGGGGGTAAAAATTCAGCAGATTTTCTTGATGCAATGTTTTCAGAAACTCATTGACAAAAAAAGGATTACCGTCAGTTTTTTGGAAAATAAATTTAGCAAGAGGTGCTGCTTGTTCTGCTGAAGTATGTAAGGTATCAGCAATCAACTGATTTACATAAATAAGATTCAAAGGTGTAAGCAAAATTTCAGTCGTTTTTGCTCCATGCTGGCGAACCTTCTCTATCATCAAATTAAAGAGATGTACAACATCTACTTCGTTATCTCGATACGCCAAAATGAAGCAAAGATATTGGATATTAGAGCCAGTAATGATAGTTTGAATTAAATTCAAAGTGGCGCTGTCTGCCCACTGCATATCATCTAAAAAAACAGTGAGTGGATGTTCTTTTTGAGCAAAGACGCTGATAAAGTTCTGAAACACCAAATTGGATCGATTTTGAGATTCAGCAGGCCCCAACTCTGGTATAGGAAGCTGTTCGCCAACGATTAATTCAACTTCTGGAATTACATCTGCAATTAGTCTACCATTGTTTCCTAATGCCGCTTGTATTCGCTTTTTCCAAGTGGCAAGTTGATCTTTAGGCTGCGTTAAAATTTGTCGAACGAGTGTTTGAAAAGCTTGAACAATAGTGAAATAGGGAATATCACGTTTGTACTGCTCAAACTTACCACAGATAAAAAAACCGCGTTCTCTGACAATGGGTTTGTGAATCTCTTTTACTAGAGAAGATTTACCAACCCCAGCATAGCCAGAAACTAATACAAGTTCTAATTTACCTTGGCTAACAACTCGCTCAAATGCTTGCAAAAGCTTGGCAATCTCTTGTTCTCGTCCATACAATTTCTGGGGAATTTGAAAGCGTTCTGAGATATCTTGCTTACCTAAGATAAAAGACTGAATTTGTCCGGTTGTTTCTAATTGCTTTAAGCATTGTTCTAAATCAAATTGCAAACCTAAAGCACTTTGATATCTTTGTTCTGCAACCTTTGACAGTAATTTAATAATGATGTCAGAGAGGATTTGGGGAATATTAGAGTTTAATTTTGTCAGGGATAACGGAGATTTAGCAATATGACAATGTACCCACTCTAAAGGGTCTTTACCTTGAAACGGTAGCTGACCTGTCAGCATCTCATAAAAGGTAACTCCCAGTGAATACAAATCGCTGCGATGGTCAATTCCTTGATTCATCCGCCCGGTTTGTTCTGGTGACAAATAAGGTAGACTGCCTTCTATACGACTGGAACTGCTAACCCTTTGCTGCTCGTAGGGAATGAAGGCTGCAATTCCAAAATCGGCAATTTTGACCTCATTTGATTCGAGATTAACTAAGATATTTTGTGGCTTAATATCCTTGTGAACAATGTGATGAGTGTGGATTTGTGCGAGTCTACTGGTGATTTGAATAGCAATCTTTAGAAACGAGATAGGCTGTTGAAATTGGTCTAGCAACTGGTCGAGCGATCGCCCTTTAAAATCCTCTAAAATTAAATAAGGGATTCCCTGGTGCATCTCTAAGGCGTAGGCTTTGACAACTGCTGCGATATTTAACCTTTGAGCGATCGCATATTCATGTTTGAGTTGCTCAATATTCTTGGGTGTACACTGTTCTGCACGTAGCCCTTTGATAATTACTGGACACTGATCTTCAACCCTGACTCCCCGGTAGATGACTGCTTTTACCCCTGCTTTTAGCGAAGTAACAATTATAAATCCGGGTAATGCAATCATCATACTAAATACTCCTAATAGCCCTGCTTCTTCAGGGAGAATGAGAGATTAATTGTATTTTATATACATTCTCTTGGGCAGGTTAAATTTAGATGATATCAAGTTCGGATAATTAGTTCTGCTGATTCACAAACCCAAAGTAAGCTAAAATTCAATCAGAGTAAGCATTTCCCGCTTAGAAACACCCCATGTTTGAAACCCTGCAAACCCAAATTTACGAACTAGAACAATTTGCCAACGCCCTTGTTTCTAACCAACTGACGCACATTAGCGTGGTGAGTATTGGTATCATCTTTGCAGCAGGCTTGCTCACTAGTCTTACACCCTGTATGCTTTCTATGCTACCAATTACCATTGGGTACATCGGTGGTTATGAAGCCAAAAGCCGCTTACAAGCAGCTGCCCAATCAACTTGGTTTGCTTTGGGATTGGCAACTACACTGGCAGGACTTGGCATAGTAGCAGCTGTGGTGGGAAAAGTCTACGGTCAAGTGGGAATTGGTTTGCCGATTATCGTCAGCATTATTGCCATTCTCATGGGGCTGAACTTACTAGAAGCACTACCTTTGCAATTTCCATCTTTGGGTGAAACAAATTGGATTTCGCCAGATTTACCAACAGGATTACGTTCCTATTTGCTGGGGCTGACTTTCGGTGTAGTTGCATCTCCTTGTAGCACGCCTGTTTTAGCCAGTTTACTAGGTTGGATTGCTAATACACAAGACTTAATTTTAGGCGCTGTTTTGCTACTTTCTTACACAGCAGGTTACGTAGCTCCATTGATTTTGGCAGGTACTTTTACTGCTTCAATTAAAAAGTTGCTGGAGTTGCGTCGCTGGTCTGGTTGGATTAACCCAGTCAGTGGGGCGCTGTTGGTAGGATTTGGGGTATTTTCATTAATTTCTCGGATTCCCCTTGGCAGTTTTTAAATAGTACACCAATTAACGGATGTGAATAATGACTATAGAAAATTCAGCGTCCAAAGAATTAAAGTGGTGGGCATTACCTGGGCAGTTTCTCCGGCAGGAACTTTTACCTGTACTGACCAATTTACGACTAGCGATCGCACTACTGCTATTGATTGCGATCTTTAGTTCCACTGGTACTGTAATTGAGCAAGGTAAATCGTTATTATTCTACCAGGCTAACTACCCCGAACATCCAGCTTTGTTTGGTTTCTTAACTTGGAAGGTAATTCAGGTAGTTGGCTTAGACCACGTGTATCGTACCTGGTGGTTTTTGTCATTACTCATTTTATTTGGCACGAGCATAACGGCTTGTTCTTTTACCCGCCAGTTGCCAGCCTTAAAAACAGCCCAGCGCTGGAAATATTACGAAGAACCGCGACAATTTCAAAAATTAGCTTTGAGTGCAGAACTAGATACTGGTTCCCTAAATTCCCTAAACCCACTATTGCAGAGCCGCCGCTATAAAATTTTTCTTGATCTTGAAAAACCAAATCTCCTTTATGCCCGGAAGGGAATAGTCGGACGCGTTGGGCCAATTATTGTTCATATTGGCATCATAGCTATTCTGCTTGGGGGAATTTGGGGAGCGATGACTGGTTTTCTTGCCCAAGAAATGGTTGCCAGTGGCGATACATTTCAGGTGAAAAATATTATAGATGCTGGCCCTTTAGCAGCAGCCCAAGTCCCCAAAGATTTGTCTGTGCGCGTCAATCGTTTTTGGATTGACTACACTTCATCTGGCAGCATTAACCAATTTTATTCAGATTTGTCTGTCTTGAATAATCAGGGAAAGGAAGTTGACCACAAGAAGATTTTTGTCAACGAGCCTTTGCGCTATCATGGCGTAACTTTCTATCAAACTGATTGGGGAATTGCAGCTGTTCGGGTTCAATTTAACAACAGCCCAACTATTCAGCTACCAATGGCGAAGTTGAATACCAACGGCCAAGGTTCTATTTGGGGAACCTGGATTCCTACGAAACCGGATTTGAGTGAGGGTGTCTCTCTGCTAGCCAAAGACTTGCAAGGGATGGTATTAATTTACGATGTCAACGGCAAACTACTTGATACTGTTCGCACTGGTATGTCTACCCAAGTCAATGGTGTGCAGCTCAAAATTATAGATGTAGTTGGCAGCAGTGGTTTCCAAATTAAAGCTGATCCAGGCATACCAATTGTTTACTCAGGGTTTGGCTTACTGATGCTGGGTGTGGTGATGAGTTACTTTTCCCACTCGCAAATTTGGGCATTGCAAACAAGCGATCGCTTGTATATTGGTGGTAAAACTAATCGCGCCCAAGTTGCTTTTGAACAAGAAGTTTTAGAGATTTTGGATCGCTTAAGTCTACAGCCAAAAGCTGACGAGACAGGCAGCACTACAGAATCTTTAATCACCACCTGAACAATTACTGTTACTCATTCGATTGACTTTTAATCGCACAGGCGATCGCTATTCCCAAAAAAACTTTACATTAGTGCTAGCTATTATAAGATAATGGCAGCACTTTCTTTTTGCTGTCATTTTAGAACGATATATGTAATAAGTGCGATCGCTTAACTCATGAGCAGAGTAAGGATTCTCGACCCATCTGAGAGCTATACCTTTAGCAAGTATGCCGAATTAGCCTATGATAGTGCCGATATCCTAGCTGAATTTGGTGTCACCCTCAACAACATGGAACTCCAACTTCCACAGCAGTTACCAATTGATCCAGAACCACTGAGAATAGAACTGCAAGAAAATCTCACCTTAGTAGATCCTGCTTCAGAAATGGCTCGACGCGAAGCACTGATCTTTCCGATTCTCAAGACGGTTTGCAAGTACATTCAAGCACCACTTAAAATTGAATACCCTGTCAGGGTAAGCAATTGGCTCAAAGGGAGTTTTGATTATTTCATTCCAACTCCTCAAAGTTTATTAGTGATTGAAGCTAAAAATGCCGATTTAGCCAGGGGTTTTACCCAGCTTGCAGTAGAATTGATTGCTCTGGATCAATGGACTGACTCAACAGTTCCAATGCTTTATGGTACTGTGACAACAGGGGATACCTGGAAGTTTGGCATTTTTCAGCGCCAAGAAAAAATAGTTCACAAAGATATCAATATATATACCGTTCCCAGGGATCTTAATTCGGTGCTTTCTGCTCTCTTTGGTATTAGTTTGAGCTAGAGGGGTAAGTTCAAGGACGCGAGGACAGGGGAGGAAAGCTTAAAGAAACCTCACCCTGGTTCTGCTACGCAAAACCTGTCCCTCTCCTTACTAAGGCTACGGTGTATACACAAGTCTAATTACCCCCCTTAATCCCCCCTTGTAAAGGGGGGAAACCGGAAAATCTTGTTCCCTCCCCTTTGCAAGGGGAGGGTTAGGGTGGGGTAATTCGAGAACTGGTAGTGATTCAATAACTTGTGTGTACACCGTAGCCTTACTAAGGAGAGGGAAAGATTTACCCTTGGGTAATCTTGGGTGAGGTTCTTTTGTTATGGGCAATTCAGCAAACATGATATAACTGCACCTGAGAAAATAATCAATCAGAGTCAAGCGATCGCTATCCCCAAAAAAACTTAACATTAACCTTAGTAGTGTTAATTTTTCATCATAAAAACTCATGGGTTACTACATCGCTCCCCGGTTTCTAGACAAACTGGCTGTCCACATCACCAAAAATTTCTTGAACCTTCCCGGCGTGCGAGTCCCCGTGATTTTGGGTATTCATGGACGCAAAGGAGAAGGCAAAACCTTTCAATGTCAATTAGTCTTCGAGAAAATGGGTATCGAGGTGACTAACGTATCTGGCGGCGAATTAGAAAGTCCAGATGCAGGAGATCCAGCGCGGTTGATTCGGCTGCGCTATCGCGAAACAGCAGAACTGATCAAAGTACGCGGCAAAATGTGTGTACTGATGATTAACGATTTAGATGCGGGGGCTGGACGCTTTGATGAAGGCACTCAATATACTGTAAATACGCAGTTGGTGAATGCCACACTGATGAATATTGCTGATAATCCCACAGATGTACAGTTGCCTGGAAGCTATGATTCCACGCCTTTACGTCGTGTACCGATTATTGTCACAGGTAATGATTTTTCTACCCTCTATGCACCGTTAATTCGGGATGGACGGATGGATAAATTTTACTGGGAACCAAACCGAGACGACAAGGTGGGAATTGTCAAGGGGATTTTTGAACTGGATGGACTATCAGAGCGGGAAGTTGAGCAGCTAGTTGATACTTTTGTCAATCAGTCCATTGACTTTTTTAGCGCTTTGCGATCGCGCATTTATGACGAACAAATCCGCAACTACATCCATCAAGTTGGTTTTGAGCGGGTATCGTTGAGTGTGGTTAATAGCGTTGAAGGCCCACCAGAATTTAAAAAGCCAGATTTCAGGTTGTCTCACTTAATCGAGTCTGGTAATTTCCTGGTTGGTGAACAAAAACGGGTGGAAAATTCCCATTTGGTTGATGATTACAACCGACTCAATAGAGGGAGAAATTCTGATCAATCTGCACCGCCTGCTGTGACACCAATCAATCAGCCGTTAAGCAATGGTACAACCCAAGAAGTAAAAACTAATCAATTTCAGAAACAGGAAGTATCAAGTCCCCATTTGACTTTAGATACACAAGCACAAATCAGACAATTATTGTCTCAAGGTTACAAAATTAGCATTGAACACGTAGATGAGCGCCGTTTCCGCACAGGTTCATGGCAAAGTTGTGTTAACAGCCACATTGATAGCGAGACTGATGCAATTTCAAACTTAGAATCAACTCTAACAGAATATAGCGGTGAATACGTGCGCTTGGTAGGTATTGATCCGAAAGCCAAGCGGCGGGTTGTAGAGACAATTATTCAGCGTCCAAGTGGGAAAAATTAGAGTTAGTTGAAGAATTCAGGAGTCAGATATAACTTACGCAAAACTACACGCTGTAGAGGCAATTCATGAATTGCCCCTACCCAAAAGTCAGGGTTTTGGCTATTGTTTAAAACCTCGTTTCTAGCCTCTGGCTGGAAATGAACCTCGTTGCGGCTCTGCCGCGAGTCAGGAAGGCAGCAGCCCCAAAGTAGGCATTCCCCGAGGCATTGTAGAGACGGCGATTTATCGCGTCTCTTGCCTTAACCGAACCGTATTGATTAGATAAATGAGAAAAAGCGATCGCCCCACAAATATCAAAGGCGATCGCTTTTGTCAATTCTCAAACAACGAGAAAAAACTTGAATTCTTTTCTTTTAACTACAAGTAGCTGCTGAAGCCGAGTTGACCTTTTTTAAATCGCCAGTGAATACGGCTGTGTATTGATAAGGTGATGAACCAGAACAAGTCATGGAATTTGTATTAACGCGACGAGGACTCCACCATGACTTTGCCTGCACAGTTAAATTTGTGCCATTCCATGATAGACTGCTGACAACTAAAGAGTTAGTTTTTCCATCATTTGGCCTTTTGGCAGATAAAAATGTGGCATAGTCAACCTGGCCATTAGCTGGATTAATTCGCGCTATAACCGCAGCTTTTGGCCCGCCTCCGCTACCATAGCTAGGCAACCAACGCAAAGCGGAATAGCGACGGAAATCATTACCAGTCTGACTGCCAGTGGAGGAGTAAACGCCATACAAAACACTGCCCCCATCCCAAAACAATCCATAGCCTGTGCCATCATCATTTGTTGTTTCGTAGTCAGTACGACACCATGCTTTAATCCCATTATTAAAACGGATAGTTATAGGGTTTTTATTGATAGATGAAACTTGTTGATAACCAATGTAAATGGCTGTAGTTCCATTCCTTACCTTGGCACCATTTTTAGCTTTGATTGTCGTTTCACTATCATTGCAACTGAATGTCACCGCACTCCCGATAGATGAATTTATCGTTTGGGCAAAAGCTGGAGGAGCTTCTTGTGTGATTACTAAATCAGCTACCAATACCAGAGATAAAGAGAAACTTGCAAAATATCTCTGCAATTTGTGAGAATAAATCATGGTAAAACCTTGCTTGAAAAGTGGACAAAAACTTCGTTTTAACTATAATCTCTAACCAGTATTTACACAAGCAAAATTCTTTAGACTTGCATATCTGTATTAGACGATTTTAGCTTTCTAGTCTGATACTTCTACTGCACCCGCTTTCATGCGGCTCAATCTACTTTTGCGGACACGTTCGCTGTCACGAACGCCACCAGCTATTTCATATTCGCTGCTGTCTTTGCCATATTTAAAAGCAACACCTCTCACCATCTTGTCTGTAAGATTACTCAAGATTTTTTCCATCACATCAATTTTAGTTTTGGAAGCGTCAATCACAGCTAGCTCGGTGTTATAAGCATTAAGCATAGTGCGTAATTGCTCAATTGATTGAGTCAAATTTTGCAAATTGCAATTATCACCAAAATCCATATTTGCATCAATTGCTTTCAGCCCCGTGGATCTCAATTCAGCTTTTTCCATAACACGGGATGTACGTTTTTTACGGGACATAAATATATTTTTTAGAGAGTCTTCTAAAGCTAGTTTGCCTTACTAAAGCTGTTTTCTGGCTCAGTAAAATTCATGAATAATTGTATTTATTAAAAAGATACAAATGAATTTAAGTAATTTTTCGGAATTCAGATATTCCACCTGGTTTTCTTCACAATTGCTTTAATGTTGATGAGGAATGTTGCAATGTTGATGAGGAGTGTTGGAATATTGATAAGGAGTCTTGCAGTGTTGATGAGGAGTGTTGCAATGTTAATTATGAATGCTGCAATGTTGATAAGGAATGTTGCAATGTTGATGAGGAATGTTGCAATGTTAATTATGAATGTTGTAATGTTGATGATAAATAGATAAACATAATTAATTCTCTCGTTCTTATGCTCTAGATGGGAACGAGGAAAATAAAGCGATCGCAATGACTAGAATTACTTCGCTGGGTTGCAATAACGTTTTATAAGTTATTAATGTAACCTGATACTACTTCTTATTCCAGAGACTTAAAAATGCTTGAGAGACGGCTGGGGTAATCTGACTTTGTAAGTGATTTAGTGCATCACGATGATTTGCATTGTTATCATCATAATAAGTGAACAGATTTGTAAGCTTGACAATCTCAGGGTTTTGATCATTTGTTCCCCTCCATTTGTTAGTAACTTTGTTTAAAACGTCCTTGGGTAGATTTTGTTGTAAGTTATTTAGTGCTGCAATATAAGAAGGATTTTGAGGATTCTTTTTGAATTGAGAGTACAAATCTATCAGCTTGACTTGTGACTGTGGCTGCGTTTGGGGCTTATTTTGCAGAGTAGGTTGCTGTAGAATTTGACGCTGTTGAGTAGTAGCAATGCCATTTTCAGTTAAACCTTGAGATTTCTGAAATCTCTTGACTGCTGTATAAGTTGCTGGCCCATAAAAAGGTTTATCTGAAGGTATTTCAGCATTCGTTGCAAAACCATGAAATTTCAATCTATTCTGAAGCCCTTTAACTGTATCTTCTATGACGCTTCGAGTTTCAGCATCAGCGTTACCACTTACCACAAGTTTTTGTGAGTACTGTTTCTGAAATCTTTTAATGGCTTCTTCGGTAGGTTGATCTGTCAAGGAGTTATCATTCCTCTTCCAGGGAGCAAATTTAGTCAGATCCGGGTTAGGATCAATCTCAGGAGCTAAATATCCCAGCCCGATCAATATATGACGGATAATTTGAGGGCTATAAACGGCCATAGGTTTTGGTTCCTTTGCTATTAAACTTCCAGTTAATGTATCTTGTTTTATAAAAATTGAGTAAGTGGACACAAATAAATCCAACATATCTTTTTTGCAAGATGTTTCAAAACTTAAGTGATGTGTGATGGCAAGCAGCTTGTCTTTGAGACGCTCCGCAAAGGGATGTTTCGCAACAAGCCTTATATTTATTTTCAACTATTGATGATGATACTACGCACTTTGAGCTTTCTGGTGAATATTTTTTTGCACCAGCTTTTAAGCGGCTTTCGGTATTTATGCGATGCCTACGGCGGTAAACTACGCTCTTTGTTCTCAGCAATAAAACAATAACAATTTTGACTTTGCGTCTTTGCGCGGCAGTCGCTACAACGAGGGGGAACCCCCGCAACGCGCTGCCTTGCCTTTGCGCGAAACATTCATCCCTATATTCAGCAACGCCACAATTTTATAGTACTTAGATAAATATAATACCGATTACAGGTTGCATAGAACAAGGGGCTTAAACCCCTTGTCCTCAGTTTCATGTCTGCATTTGGCTTTGGGGTGGAAAGCCATGCTGGATTCTGCCTATATCGCCATCAAACTTCATGGAGGTTTTGAAGAGTTCAAAACGGCCATCAGTTGCGTATTGGGCACAACGATCGCGTAACGCCTGCATTTCTTTTGCTTTTACCCCTGTTTTTCCCAGTGGACGCAGAGGAATTTCACCTACACGTCTACAAACTAATTGTTTGTGGCTGAAAACTTGATGCACTATCCCAATAATTAACCTGGTTAATATTCACCTGGAGCAAAGCAATATCGGGTTCATCCAGTCCTTTAGGAAACCAGGTTTGAAGTTCCGGCTTCCATAGCTCTTGCATCTTGTTGCGGTCTTTCACGAGTTTTGCTGTACCTGAGATAGAAACGTATCGCTGCTGTTCGGATGAGGAAAAACTAACATTTACCTGCTTATGGTGTTCAATCTCAGTCACTTTGTGGGAACCAGCATTGGTAAAAAACCAGAGTATGTTATCAGAGTTAATCTCACCACTTTTTGACATAGGATAACTATGCAAACTGCCATCATCATCGACTGTGGTAAACATCCCATAATCAATATCTTTGATTAGTTCATGCAGCTTTTGAATTTGTTGATCTCGTTCTGTAGAAGTTGCCATTGTTTGTACTCTTTTGTCTATTTGCTTCTTCTGGGCTATAATTTTTGATTACAACCAGGTTTAAGGCTGGTAAAGTTATTTTTTAGTATTAACGTTTTTAGTTTTAATTGCGTGAGTCTACAGGTGGAACTTTGCTAAAACTAGCTTTGTTAGTTATATCTATAGATATATTGATATTTGACAACAAGACGCTACGCGAATGCATCTGTGCTATCTGTGTGTACGACTTCTATCCATAGCAACGTGATTTTTGCCCTTATTTATTTAGACAAAAATTCTAGAGTTTTCGGACTAAATTAAAACTGTCTCTATAACTTGAGGTTAATGAATCCACCTAGAGGTTTAAATAAACTGATAATTAGACATATTTTGTAAGTCTATTTTTAAATGCTAAAAGATAAAATTAAATCAATTCTGCCTCTTCAAATATTTGCCTTGTGGTCAATTCCAAACCTGGAAGTAGCTCATCTACAATCAGCCTATTATCTGTGTAAACTTGACTTGAACCATCAGGAAGAAAAACCCTAATACTTATCGCTTCCGGGTCTACAACCCAAACCCTTGACACACCCGCAGCAAAATAATCCTGCGCTTTATCTTCAAATTCCTTCATGGTTTGGTCTGGAGATATAATCTCAATTACCAATTCTGGAATCGCCGGACAAGCTTCATTACGCTTCCAACTTTTGGGTAAACGTTCGTAAGATATGTATGTCAAATCTGGTAAAGGTGCCCAATCTTTGCCTCGACGCTTTAAGAGAATTGCCCACTCAGGAAGAACTCTACCTTTACCTTTGCACCAAGTACGAATTAGTAATCCTAAAGCTAGCTGTAAAGTCGAATGAAAAAATTTTGGAGACACTTTAGGGATTGCCTGACCATTGACAAGCTCATAGTATACATCTCCTTCGGGTAGAGCTAGAAATTCTTCTAAAGAGAGTTGACCTACAATGTTAATCATAAGCAGCATTAGCGATCGCCTAATTCATATATCTTACACACGGCATAAGCAGCAAAGCTTTAAAAGTAAAAGTTTATGAGACATTGCAGCAGCGATGCCTACGGTGGTCACTGAGCCAAGCCGTAGGCGCAGCCTCTCCCAGAGAAGTGCTGGCTACGCCTACGCTCTCATAAGTAGGTAGGCATAAATAAAACCAGCTAATAACTTGAATAGCGAATTAATCATGTTCTGAATTCGCAATAATATTGTAACAGTGCTAGGATGTCGAATATTCAGATGTTTGTAGGTTTTGAGTTGTTGTTTTGCAAGACCACAACTTTATTACATCAGTCCTCTCTTTTCATACTCTTTTTTGAGCGAAGGTATTGCATTTATGAAAGCAATTGAAACCACAGCGACAATTAATGAGAGTGGACAACTTATGCTAAATGAATCGCTGGGATTCATCAAACCACAGCGCGTTCGTGTTATCGTCTTAATTTCCGAAGATGACGAAATAAATCCAGACGAAACACCTACTAAAATTGTTATTGAAGGTATTCATCAAGGTTTACACGAGGCTTTAACTGGACAAACTATTCCCCTCTCAGAAATGTGGTCAGGCATCAATGCAGAGTGAACCATCATCAATCCAGATCGCTCTTACACCTCGTTTCAAAAGGTATTTTCGAGAACTTGCAAAACGCTATCGTTCAATTCGTACTGATCTCCAGTTGTTACAGTTTAAACTGCAAGAAGTGCATTCATAAGTTGTTATGTACCCTCTGAATGAGCCGCTTCAACCTATAGTAGGAGTGTCATTTCCCATTAAGCGCCTACTATAAAGAACTAGGAAACAAAATAGCAGTATATCTGCTGTTCAACTTCCGCACCATTATAAAGTTAGACAAAATGCAGATTTCTCAACTTTTCACTAAATTACTCACTCAGACAGTAGCTTTAGGCGTAGGCGCTGTTGTTTTACTCTCAACTACTAATGCGAATGCTGCCGAGCAAGTTATTTTAAAGTACGGTACTTTTCAGGGACAAATATCTGTTGAAGAATTAAGTCAGTTTACAGAAACTGGCAAGACTACCCCGACGTTAAGAGCTTATTTGCAGGCGGCACAACAAGACCCCGCATTAGCTCGTAAAGCACTGACAGCCGGAATAAAAGCCGATCCTGCTTTTTTAAATAACTTACTGTCTAGCTGGGCTGGGCCAGTTTTAGTTAACCAAATTGGTCAAGTAGTTCATCCTCCCGCAGGACAACTAGATCAGCAAGCCTTGCGAACCGCTTTGAGTGCATCTATTAAACAAAATGGTGAAGTTACACTGCTTGGAGCTATTCAGAATTATCCAAATAATTCTGTTGAACTTGAAGGCGATCGCCTCATCGGTGTTTATGAGCGCCTAACCAATCTTGCAGAACTCTTGTGAGGGCTAGTTACTGCTATAAGTTAATACTGATGAGTCTATCTTAGGGTTCATGCCCTATTACTTAGAAATTCTCTAATCTAAGATATAGAGTTTAGTCTAAGAATAAGGAAAAAATTTGTATGACAACCGACGTTTCTAGAGAAATTAACAAAGATGTTAATGGGTCACTCATAAGTGGTGTTCTCTTGACTATTTTGGGGGTGATTGCGATCGCAGCGCCTAATTTCACCACCCTATTCACCGAAACTTGGATTGCGGCGATTTTAATCTTTGCTGGATTTACAAAATTAGTTTATGCCACTCAAACCCGCGATCGGGGAGGTTTTATTTGGAAACTTATATTGAGCGGACTGTATATTGCAACCGGCATAATGCTGTTTGTTTACCCTTATACGGGTGTTCTCACACTGACTCTGCTGCTTGGCACCTTTTTGCTAACTGAAGGCACATTTGAGTTAATTCTGGCATTCAAGTTACGTCCCCAACAAAACTGGACGTGGACACTAGTTAATGGCATTATTACGCTGATCTTAGGAGCAATGATTTGGTTCCAGTGGCCTTTTAATGCACCCTGGCTTCTGGGCACACTTGTTGGTGTCAGCATTCTTTTTAGTGGCATTTCCCGCGCAATGCTGTCGTTGAATGCGCGTTCTACCTTAAATCCTCCTGAGCAAACTTCTTAGTAGATGGAAGTGGAGAGTAAAGAGTGGGGAATCTCACTTCTTTACTCAGCACTGGGAACGTGCTAAACCCTAGTTATCCGCTAACGGAACAGTTTCGCATCATGCCCAGACTTCAATAGTAAAAGTTTATAAGATATTGCAGCAGCGATGCCTACGCTCTTATATTGTTAAATTAACAAAAGAGTTATCTATGATAAATTTTTCACTTACAGAACGTATCTGTAAGAGAATCAATAATTAATTTCTTATGATAGATGTAAAGGATATAATAGACGCGATTAATGCCAGTAGAGTTGTTACATCCCGACACAGTTTAAATGAAGCAGCGCAAGACAATTTAATAATCGGTGAAATTTACTTTTCAGTGGTGGAGGGAGGAGAAATTATTGAAAATTATCCCGAAGCCTATCCCTTACCTGCTTGTCTAATACTTGGATGGAACACTACAGAGGAGCCTATTCATAGTGTTTGGACATATAATCAAGTTAGCCAAACCGCAAAATTAATCACTGTTTATCGTCCCGACACCAACCGATGGATTAATTGGAGGATAAGAAAATGACACTGAAGCAGTTAGCAGCATGGGCACAGTCACAGATTAATAATACTGCTCAACCGGAAGTTAGACCAGAGATTGGGGTTACAGTATTACAGTTAATTGATGAACTGGAACAGCTACAAAACCGTGTTAAAGAATTAGAGGTAAAACAATCCACTACAGCGTAGATAATTTCTGGAGTGACCTAAGTATAAGAACAAAAATGGGACAAAGTTAATAACACTTATCCTACACAAGGCACAAGGGGCAAAGGTTTAATATTAAAAGTTTATAAGACATTGCAGCAGCGATGACTAGATTGGGCTACGCCTACGCCAACAAAATTGTTAAATTAACTAAGGAAATCAAAATCAAGACCAGCTAGCTGCAATCAACAATGGTATCTATCACTGCTCCCTTCTCGGATATTCAAAACCATTGGACACGCTTATTTATTACAGCCTTAGCCCAACGTGGTATTGTCAGCGGGTTACCTAATGGAACGTATCGCCCCAATAACTCACTCACCCGCGCTGAGTTTGCCGCCATCATCGCCAAGGCATTTGGGACAGTTCCCCAGAAGCGGCAGTATCTCCCCTTTGTTGATGTACCTAGTAATTATTGGGCAGCAGCCGCCATTCAAACAGCTTACGAAAAAACATTTATTAGCGGGTTTCCTGATAAAAGTTTCCGTCCCGCTAACCGAATTACTAGAGTAGAAGTTTTAGTCTCCTTAGTAGCAGGCTTAGAACTTGCTACCGAGGTAAAACCTGACCTTTTATTAGCACTCCCACAAATCTATCAAGATGCCGTTCAAATTCCTGGGTATGGCAAAAATCAGGTAGCTATTGCAACTAGTGCGGGACTGGTAGCTAATTTCCCGAATGTGAAATTACTCAATCCCAATGTTGCAGCTACCCGTGCAGATGTGGCAGTGATTATTTATCAAGCTTTGGTTTATTTAGGTGAGGCAGAAAAAATTACCTCTAGTTACCTAGTGGTGCCGCCAACAATAACGCCCATACCAACACCAACACCGACACCAAGACCAACGCCAACACCGACACCAACACCCATACCTATCGGTAGCGTTAAGATAAATCATCGTCGGGAGTTCCGGGGAGTTTGGGTAGCATCTGTGTGGAATAGTGATTGGCCTTCCCAAGCGGGACTCTCGGTTGCCCAACAAAAAGCTGAACTTAGCGAGATTCTTACTAAATTACAAACGTTAAACTTCAATGCCCTAATCTTCCAGGTGCGACCAGAGGGAGATGCATTGTATGAATCTCAATTAGAGCCTTGGAGTGCTTGGATTACAGGAACTCAGGGGAAAGCACCAGAACCATTTTATGATCCTTTAGCCTTTGCGATCGCTGAATGCCACAAGCGGAATATTGAACTTCATGCTTGGTTCAACCCCTACCGCGCTAGCACTTCCACCAACCCAGCCAAAACAGTCCGTCCCCACATCGCAGCTACCAATCCAGAAAGCGTTTATTTGTGGAAAACTCAACGCTGGATGGACCCAGGAATCAAACTAGTTCAGGACAGAGCTTACAACGTAATTATCGACGTAGTGAAGCGCTACGATATTGACGGCATTCACTTAGATGATTATTTCTATCCATATCCCATTGAGGGTCAACCTTTCCCCGATAATAAAACCTACGCTGCCTATAAAGCAGCCGGTGGTACACTCAGCCTTGGCGACTGGCGGCGAGACAATGTTAACAAAATGGTACAGCGCCTTTGGCAGGGAATTAAAGTAACCAAACCCCACGTTAAATTTGGTATTAGTCCCTTTGGTATCTATCGCCCCGGACAGCCCCCCGGTATTACTGGCTTAGATGCTTATAACGTGCTGTATGCCGACGCGAAAAAATGGCTAGAACAAGGCTGGATTGATTATATTGCGCCTCAACTTTACTGGCGCACAGACCAAACACAACAAAGTTACTCTGCTTTGCTAAAGTGGTGGACACAGGTAAACACAAAGCAAAGACACGTTTACGCTGGTAATAATCTCACAGAACCAAGCAACAAGAGTCGAGAGAGTGATGAGATTGAAAAACAGGTGAAAATTAGTCGTAGCCAAGCTGGACAGTTGTCACTAGGGAATATCTTTTTTAATTTGGATATTTTGACCGAAAATAGTCAAGGCATTGCTGATAAATTCCAAAGTCTGCTTTATAACAAACCTGCGCTACCTCCAACTTTGTCTTGGCAGGATACAACACCACCCCCTCCTCCCACCGGATTACAAGTCAACAACCGCAAACTGAGTTGGCAGCCTGGTGATAATCAACCGATTCGTTCCTGGACACTGTATCGGCAAAGTGGCGAGACTTGGACACTCCAGCGCATTTTGTCTGCTGGCACAACCTTTGCTACTGTCCAACAACCGGGAACCTATGCCGTGTGTGCGGTCGATAGGTCGGCGAATGAGAGCGTGGGAATAGTTATTACAGTGAATTGAGTAAAAGCGCTGACCGTGAGTGGCATCATTGTGACGTACTATGAGTACTGAGTGCTGAGTGCTGAGTGCTGAGTATCGAGTTGGAAATCTTACTTCTCTCACTCAGAACTCGGAACTCGGAACTCGGAACTGTTTTTGCCCATTCTGTAGTTTGTTACCTCTAAAGACGGCAAACACCACTCTAATGTTACGGTTCACCCTAATTAGTGAAAGTATTAATTATCATACATTAGACAAAGTAGAAGCAAATCAATCCATGAGCCAACTAAAAACACAATTTAGTTAGTTTAACCGTCCTAAAAAGGTTCGGGAAACCACCCACCCTTCATGGACTGGCTAGCACTAAGCTTCAGTATATATATCAGCATAGTCTGGAGTTTTAACCCCAGGAAAACCAAACCAAAGGTATTCATGCTGAACTGGCTGATTTATTGACCCTATTGGTTCAAAATTTAGTCCTTTATATTCTCATTCATTCATTTGTAGTTATAAGGAGCCAGCACCTAAAATGGCAAAAGTAGTTGGAATTGACTTAGGAACAACGAACTCCTGCGTAGCAGTGATGGAAGGTGGTAAACCCACAGTAATTGCTAACGCTGAAGGTTTTCGGACAACGCCCTCAGTAGTCGCATTTGCCAAAAATGGCGACAACTTGGTTGGTCAAATCGCCAAACGCCAAGCGGTGATGAATCCCGAAAATACGTTTTACTCAGTCAAACGCTTTATCGGACGCCGCTTCGACGAAGTGAGTAACGAAGCTACAGAAGTTTCTTACAAAGTCCTCAGCAGCAACGGCAATGTCAAAGTAGATTGTCCAATTGCTGGTAAACCATTTGCTCCTGAAGAGATTTCTGCAAAAGTTCTTCGCAAACTAGTTGAAGACGCCAGCAAATATCTTGGCGAAACCGTAACCCAAGCTGTAATCACCGTTCCGGCATACTTCAACGACTCCCAACGGCAAGCGACAAAAGACGCTGGTAAAATTGCCGGGATTGAAGTTCTACGGATTATCAACGAACCTACTGCTGCTTCTCTGGCTTATGGGTTTGACAAGAAGAGTAACGAAACCATTCTTGTGTTTGACTTGGGTGGTGGTACTTTCGACGTATCCGTGCTGGAAGTAGGAGATGGAGTTTTTGAAGTACTAGCTACATCTGGTGATACCCACCTTGGCGGTGACGACTTTGATAAAAAAATAGTTGATTTCTTAGCTGAGAAGTTCAAGAAAGCCGAAGGTATTGACCTACGAAAAGACAAACAAGCTTTACAACGTCTGACTGAAGCCGCAGAAAAAGCCAAAATTGAGCTTTCTAGCGTCAGTCAAGCAGAAATGAACCTACCATTTATCACCGCTACCCAGGATGGGCCTAAGCACCTAGATACAACCCTGACTCGCGCCCAGTTTGAAGAACTTTGCTCTGACTTAATCGACCGTTGTCGTATTCCTGTGGAAAACGCCCTCCGAGATGCCAAGTTAACCAAAGGCGATATTGATGAAGTTGTGTTAGTTGGTGGTTCTACCCGCATACCCGCAGTCCAACAGATTGTGAAGCAGGTATTGGGTAAAGACCCCAACCAAAGTGTCAACCCCGATGAAGTCGTAGCAGTTGGTGCAGCCATTCAAGCTGGGGTACTGGCTGGTGATGTAACTGGCATCTTGCTCTTAGACGTGACACCCCTATCTTTGGGTGTAGAAACTTTAGGCGGCGTGATGACCAAAATTATCCCCCGCAACACGACAATTCCCACCAAGAAATCCGAAGTCTTCTCTACCGCCGTGGATGGTCAAACCAACGTAGAAATTCACGTCCTCCAAGGTGAACGCGAATTCTCTAACGATAACAAGAGCTTGGGAACCTTCCGCCTCGATGGTATTCCTCCCGCACCACGCGGCGTTCCTCAAATTGAAGTGGTGTTCGACATTGATGCCAACGGTATCCTTAACGTCACCGCTAAGGATAAAGGCACTGGTAAAGAACAGTCCATCAGCATAACCGGCGCTTCTACCCTGGATAAAAATGACGTTGACCGGATGGTAAGAGAAGCTGAACAAAACGCTTCATCTGACAAAGAACGGCGTGAGAAGATTGAACGCAAGAATCAAGCTGACTCCTTGGCATACCAAGCTGAGAAGCAGCTACAAGAATTAGGCGATAAAGTTCCTGATGCTGACAAGACCAAAGTTGAAGGTTTGGTGAAAGAAGTGCGGGAAGCAGTTGCTAAAGAAGACGATGAGCAAATCAAGAAGCTCACCCCAGAATTGCAACAAGCGCTATTCGCTGTTGGTAGTAACATCTATCAACAAGCCGGTGGCGGTGCTGCGCCAGGTGGTGAACCTCAAGATAGTGGTTCTACATCTAGCTCTGGTAGCGGCGACGATGTGATTGACGCTGACTTTACAGAGAGCAAATAATTACCTTACTTGTTTTAGGAAGATTATCCTGTCCCACCTCATATTACCCACTCAGGCATTTGTCTGGGTGGGAATTTTTTTAGAAGTTAGGAATAATACCATGTCCGATTTCATACTTATTACCTTCAGTAGTTCCAGTAAAAGAGTCAAAATTATTACCTGACAAGGAGTTAAAAGTAATAACCGAAGCATTGGCTATTTCTCCTCCTAAGGAACAGGCAACGAAAGCTGTTAGAGTTGTAGTCTTTGCAAGCTTCTTAGTAAAGTTCTTGGTATTTATCATTGATGTTATTCCTCTCGTTAGTTAATTAATACAAGGTTTGTAGAAAGGGATTTCTCCAGGCTTTACAGAACATTAGGCGTAAGTAATAATGTCTGCGATCGCTACATCGTTGACCAGGAAATTGAAAGTAGATTATTGATTCCTTAGCGACATTGCACTGAGATGTTTGTAAAAGCCTGCAAGATGCGTTCCAAAGGCTTGGTTTTTGGTTGCTAATAAAGGCTTTTTTGACTCAGGATGGAGTTTTTCAGAGCATCTTGCCGGAAATTATCCGGTTCTCAGTTCAATGTCTACTAAGGTGTAATCCCAATTACTTGTTAGCCGCTATCTGAGTGACTTCCTCCGGGAGCAGCACTTTTGCATCACCTGGATAGGGCTGATTAAAGCCTCTGGTACTGTACCAAATCGCTCGATTTAGTAAGTTTTCATCCTGTTCATCGGGAACCAGCCCTTGCTTGTTAAACATTTGTGTTGATGCCTCTAACCAAGCTTTTTGTATATTACTCATAGCAGTGGTAGACCCCGGATTGAGTTCATCAAGGGCAATCTGGTTGGGTACTGCATTAAAGGAAGTAAAGTCGGGCTTGTCCGTAAAGGCGTTGTACATCGGTGTAGCAATCAGCGTCATCTGATTGGTCGGCGGTAGCCCCAGGATTTGTTCGATCGTCCGTCGCATATCCACCTGAGTGTATTAGGTGCTATCGACTACATTACGTTTAGCATAAGGACTGATCACTAGTGCTTCTGTGCGATGCCCGTCTATGTGGTCAATACCATTCTGGGAATCGTCTTCCACAATAAATATGGCGCTTTTTTTCCAGCAAGGGCTGTGGCTGATAGCATCGACGATGCGACCTACAGCTAGGTCATTATCTGCCACCTGTGCGCGAAAGGGCAGCCCAAAATATGCCTCTTTTGTTTATTCTTATGGGTTTAATTCTGCTATTTCTACTTGCGATCGCTCGTTGTTTCCGCTTTTTTTGACGCTTAAAAAGATCGCCAACTGCACTTAGTATCGTAAGTAACTTACGTCGCCATTTAGATTTAGACATCTTTACATTCCGTGCTCTAGTAAATTAGGGCATCAATAAGCGTAAATTAAATACATTAATTTAATGCTAAGGGGGCGTTAAATGTAGAGCATCTGGTGTATTGACTCAGTTGACTCAAACTAATTTCATTAGACCTCTTGCATAAATAATTTTTTGTCTCACGCAAAGGCGCAAAGGCGCAAAGAAGAAAGCGAAAAGAAGGACTTTTGCAAGAGGTCTATTATTGTAATTAGATTAAGCAGTTTTCTATATTCTTTAGTTGGTTGAGCTTTGTTTAAATATCGTAATAATGCTCTCTACGAGAAGCTGCGCGTAGCTTGCTTGTTTACCCGTAGGAGTACGCGGACTCGCTACCATCATCACGAATTACGTTAGCGTAGCGGTAGCGAGTCCGCGAGCGTCATTACGAATTACGAATTAATTGTTATTGACCAATCCCATTAGCTTGATTTCCTTGACATTGGCTGCACAATCCAAAAAACTCTAGGGTGTGATAAAAAACTTTAAACTTATGGCTGGATTCTAATTGGTCTTCAAGGTCATGAACAGGGCATTCATTAATCGGAATTGAGACACCGCATTGCAAGCAAGTAAGATGGTGTTTGTCTTGCTGCGCTAGGCTATACAGGGCTTCACCGTTAGCCAAATTCCGCACTTGTACTATACCTTCCAGTTTTAAAGCTTCTAGAGAGCGGTAAACTGTCGCTAAACCCATACTTTGATTAGTATTACGTAGTTCTACGTAGATATCCTGGGCAGAAATGCCTTTTTTGATGGTTTGCAGTAGACTGAAAATACGCTCTTGACTGCGGGTGCGTATAGCTCTCATAGACTAATTATTTAAATATACCACTGTAGTTGAAGCTGTTAGATGGGCTAATTTATCAATTAACTTTAACCGCTTCGTAATCTTATTTTCACTCAGTTGGAACAGAAAGTTATAGTATAGCGATCGCAGCATTCAGCAAAAGCCCGTGCAAACCAAGTATCTAGCCAAAATTTTCGTGACCCTTCGCCCTTCAGTCTTAGACCCTGCTGGTGTGGCTGTACAATCTGGTCTTCAGCAACTGGGATACGATAACGTTGACCAGGTGCGGATTGGTAAGTACATTGAGCTAACCATCACCACGACTGAGGAAAAAAAAGCGCGTCAAGACCTTGCTAACATTTGTGACCAAATGCTAGCAAATCCCGTGATTGAAAATTATCGTTTTGATTTGATTGAGATCGAAACACAGACGGGGGTATTTTAGGGATTGGGCATGGAGCATTGGGCGGAGGGGAAAACTCTTCTCCCCTGCTCCCTGCTTCTTTCCTATTCCCTACTCCCTACTCCCATTAACTAATGACAAATGACAAATGACAAAATTTGGTGTTGTTGTTTTTCCAGGTTCTAATTGCGATCGCGATGTTGCTTATGTAACTAGAGATTTGCTCTTACAACCAACTCGCATGGTTTGGCATCAAGAAACAGATATTGCTGATTTGGATGTCGTTATCATCCCTGGCGGCTTTAGTTATGGGGATTATTTGCGCTGCGGTGCGATCGCGCGTTTTTCGCCTGTGATGCAGCAGGTTGTGGAACACGCCCGCAAGGGTAAGTTTGTCCTCGGTATTTGCAATGGATTTCAGGTGTTAACTGAAGCTGGACTTTTGCCAGGGGTGTTAACCAGAAATCGGGATTTGCATTTTATTTGCGATCGCGTTCCCTTAAAAGTTGAGCGTACCAATTTCTCATGGACGCAAGCTTATCGCACTGGTGAAATCATCACTTTGCCCATTGCCCACGGGGAAGGGCGATTCTACGCTAACGAAGCCACTCTTGCAGAAATTGAGGATAACGGGCAAGTATTGTTCCGTTATCAAGGAGAGAATCCCAACGGTTCACTGAACAACATTGCCGGGATTTGCGATCGTCAGGGCAATGTGTTGGGGATGATGCCGCACCCAGAAAGAGCGTCTGACGCGATGCTGGGGAATACTGATGGATTGAGGTTGTTTCAGGGATTGTTAGAGAAGGTAGCGGCATTAGCGTAGAGCAAATATCGGCCGAATGAGTTGCACTACGGTTCGGATAAGGTTTTTTGATGACAGACCCTATGGCTATCTTTACAATAATTAGTCCTTTGTAGAGACGGCGATTTATCGCGTCTCTTGCCTTAACCGAAACGTATTGGAATAAGTTGGGCATTTTGCGATCGCTGTCGCAAGTTAAATAATTCGTAATTAAAGACATTTTCAGATGGGGATATAAACCCTTTTATTTACGATAAATGAACATTATACCTCTTGCATAAATAATTTTTTACCTGGCGCAAAGAAGAAAGCGAAAAGAAGGACTTTTGCAAGAGGTCTATTGCTTTGCTCTGCCAGGGTTTTGCTAGTGAGGAGACTTACACGATCGCATTTATTTAGTACATCATGAGTTATTTGTTTTAACAATCGTTTTTGTTGTTCGGGTAATCTGATAGCGATCGCAATTGGTTGAGTCCTGACGGTTAGACATAAATGGCTAGAATGCACACATGATAAGCTTCATATCTCTCTGAGATTTTTAATAATACTTTCGCTTATTAGGATTTACCAGCTTAGTCGCTCAAAAATCAAATATAAGTACTATAGATACATTTCTTACGCCAAGCTACCAGATGTCTATTCTAGAATTTACTCAATAATTCTTTAATTTTAATTAATTATTAATTGCTTATTTTTTTTTGATTCTTAATTTAGTTAACTTTTTAATTACTACCAATATATGTAGTTTTCCGATATATGAGTATCAAAAAAATTAAATGCAATGTAATACAAGGTAGGTTTATTTACTAACTACTTAATAAATAATGAATCTATTTTTACACAGATTAATTTGTATAATTTATCTAAACAAAAATTTATTGAATAACTAAAATAAATTTCTCAAAAAATTAGTACTAATTAGAGAAAGTTGAGCTAATCTTGGTAACTAGCAATTGTTAATAACATACGTTGTTACTGGGTGGCAACATTGGAGATTCGCTCTGATCTCTATGTAATCAAACCAGCAAGTAAAATGATTACCATAGAATATGCAAGAAGGAAGCTTTATTTGGAGTCATCTAGAAAAACAGCATCGCAGCGTTGGCAGATGGATTGATTGGGTATGGCTAATAGTGTTGCTATTAGCAGCAGTGTTACTATTTAGCATCAATCTGGGAGGATTGCCCCTGCGAGATTGGGATGAAGGCACTGTCGCACAGGTTGCCCGTGAAATTCTGCACGCTCCAGCAGGTTCAATGCGCTGGCTTTACCCAACGCTAGGAGGCGAAGCATATCATAACAAGCCGCCTTTGATGCATTGGCTAATTGCTTGGGCTTATTCTCTAGGAGGCGAAAATGAATGCACAACGCGTCTACCAGGAGCAATTTTAACAGCGACCTCTGTACCTTTACTATATTGCATTGGTCGAGAGATATTTCGCCAACGTTGGGCGGCTATTTATAGCGCCTTGATTTACCTAACAATGCTACCCGTAGTACGTCATGGGCGTTTAGCGATGTTAGATGGAGCAGTGGTAAGTTTTTTGATGGTGATGATGTTGTGCGTGTTACGATCGCGTCGAGATTTACGTTATTGCCTTGGTGTTGGTGTTAGTTTTGGGTTGATTTGCCTCACTCAAGGACTGCTAGGCATATTATTAGGTGCGATCGCGATCGTATTTCTGTTTTGGGATACACCACGATTGCTTACCTGTTACTATCTGTGGATAGCAATTGTAATTGGCATTCTCCCCGTGGCTGGTTGGTATGGTGCCCAACTGATCCACTATGGTCACACTTTTGCCCAGATTGGGCTTGTAAATCCATCCTTGAGCCGAATTGGGTCAGTTGTAGAGGTAAATTTTCAACCACCTTGGTACTATGTTATTGAACTTCTCAAGTACACATGGCCTTGGTTATTATTCTTACCGCAAACTGTACGTTTAACTTGGGAAAATCGTAACCTTAGCTGGGCAAAAGTAGTACTGGCGTGGAGTGGTGTTTATCTGCTGGTAATTTCTTTCATGATTACCAAACTTCCCTGGTATGTATTCCCAATTTACCCTAGTTTAGCCTTAGCCTTGGGTATCCAGTTAGCAGAGACGGAAAATTCGCCTTTAGTGTCATCTTATCCCCGTGCTTGGGTGGCTGGTTTGGCGATACTTGCTGTGGTAGCTTCTACTGGTAGCATTTATTTCAGTTGGGGTACAACACCGAAAACAGACTTACAACTGATTTTGGCAGCAGTAGCTTTAACTATGACCTTAGCAGCTATTTTGGCAGAGCGGGGCGATGGGCAATTTCTGAAGATTTTGTTTTGGGGAAGTTATATTTCGCTGCTACTGTTGATGAAATCCAATTACTGGGTTTGGGAATTATCTGAAGCTTATCCAGTTAAACCAGTCGCCGCCATGATCGTGCGGGCAAATCCAGCTACGAGGAAGATTTATACATCTTTTCCCTACTCTCGTCCCTCGTTGGATTATTATAGCGATCGCACCATTATTCCCGCTTCGACTGGTGAACTGCAATATTATTGGCACTACAACGGGCAACCCTATTTCCTGCTTCATACATCTGCTTTCAACAATCTCCAACTAGACTCAATGAAGTTAGTTGACCAAGCTGAAGGCTGGAAGTTAGTCACAAAAGATACTAGTCGGTTGTAAATGTGTCCTAAAAGGAGAGAGGATTTGAATCTTACTCGCCTTACCTTGTAAACAAGGGGTTGGGGGTTAAGTCTGTATTAGCTGACATAATGTAAAACCGTGTCTTATTCGCCCCAAATAAGACACGGTTTTAGAGGAGTATTTCGTTATAATATTACTGAAAATCAAAGTAAGATTTGATTTATACCAAATTATCTACTTATTGAGATTTGTTCTTTGCTTCATTAACTTTTTCTGTTGTAGGAAAGATTTGGTGATCGAAGCTTGTACTTTCTTGGGTCAGGGCGATCGCACTAAAGAAAATGGCGCTTCCTACAGCTAGAGCTATCATCGGACGCTTGAGCAAAACGAAATCCCTAACAATCCTAGCTAAAGGTCGGCTTTGACGACGTAGGGACGAAGAAATCATCATTTGTCTCCAAGTAAACGGATCACGGACGTAATTGCCGCTTTGACACACTACTAGCCGTTCTTGGCAATACGGACAGGTAAACAAGCCAATGCATGTCTTCACTGGTTTAGGTGTAGCATTTCTTTGGCAAATTGGGCAAGTAACATAATGATTATCAAAGGTGTGTATATTCATTTACCTCGTCCGCCTAGTCCATTTACTCGCTCTATAACAATAGCTATATTGAATTGAGATCACACTTGGGAGACTTTAAAATAAGGTCTGACATCAAATCTAAATCATACATACATTGTATTACTATTAAGGATTGCTCAATGGTCGCAACACGAGTATAGCTAGATTTAGGCAAAGATGACTCGTCGTTAATGCTTGCCTATCTATATGTCCATCTAGCCTACAGAAACTCTGTTGTCTCTATAAATAAATGGCGGTGGCACTAACTCGCACCCCAGCAGCGATCGTTGACCCCTAGATAATAATTGTCTCTCATTTAACCATTCTGTCCACAAAAATTTTACACAGTGACATTTTTTGCTAAAGCTTTATAAATCAAACAAATAAAGTCTACTTGTCTGGTTGCTAAAGAATGGCTCACAATGAGAAGTAACAGATAAAAACTTAAATTTTTTCTTACATTTACCCCGCCTCTCGATGACTCTCTTGCCTCCTACTCAACTGAGGAAGGTAAGGTCACAACCTGCCTTTCCTACACCTTTCACCCGCTTAACCAACATAATTAACCGTTTTCAACCATCCCCAGAAACAGTTGTGCTGTTTTTAGCCATGCTAATTGGCGGTGGCACTGGTATGGGTGTAGTCACCTTTCATTATTTGATCCAGCTGATTCACCAGCTGATGCTGGAAAATTTGATGGGTTATATCGGTGTCTGGGGTGCTTGGACTTTAGCTTGCGTTCCCACCCTTGGCGGATTAATTGTTGGCTTGATGCGGTGGCGCACTCAAGACTTTGGCCCGGAACTTTCATCTCTCATCGCCGCCTCTCAGGGAACAGAAATCAGGCGACCACTACGACCAGTTACGAAAATGTTGGCCGCAGCTGTTTCTTTGGGTAGCGGTGCTTCTTTGGGACCAGAGGGGCCGAGTGTAGAAATTGGCGCCAATTTTGGGATGTTGTTGTCTGTAATATTAAATGTATCTCAAGAACGACGACGTTTGCTTTTAGGTGCTGGCGCTGCTGCTGGATTAGCCGCCGGGTTTAATGCTCCCATCGCTGGAGTCTTTTTTGCCCTAGAGGTGGTGATGGGAACTACATCCTTTGCCTTTGGTACTTCTGCTGTGAGTGTGGTACTGCTAGCGGCGGTGGTAGCAGCATTGATTGCCCAAATTGGTTTGGGGACACAACCTGCTTTTGATTTACCTGCTTACCAAGCCCGCAGTCCCTTGGAATTACCTCTTTATCTTGGCTTGGGTGTAGGGGCCAGCTTAGTTTCTTTGACTTATACTCAATCAATTCGTTTGATCAAAGCTTGCTTTGCTGGTAAAGTTCCGGGTTTGGACTTTTTGGGACGAATTCCTCAGCCAATTCATCCAATTATTGGCGGTGTTATTGTTGGCGCAGTTGCTTTGCACTTCCCGCAAATTCTGGGCGTCGGTTATGAAACTGTAGAAGCAATGCTTCAGGATGTGGAGTTTCCACTATACCTATTGGTTGTGCTGTTGGTAATGAAACTCCTAATGACTGCAATTAGTGCAGGTAGTGGTTTTATCGGCGGTTTGTTTGCACCAGCGATGTTTTTGGGTGCTTCTTTTGGTTCAGCTTACGCCAAAATTTTGGCTGTGGTATTTCCGACAATTTGCGATCAGATGGCAGCTCCTCCAGCTTACGCAATGGTCGGAATGGCAGCAGTATTGGCTGGTAGTGTCAGAGCGCCGTTAACAGCTATTTTAATGCTGTTTGAATTAACCCGCGACTATCGGATTGTTTTACCGTTGATGGCAGCTGTGGGTTTAAGTGTTTGGCTCGTGGAAATGATGAAACCAACTTTCAACTCTAACCATAACCTACAACAAATTGGTCTTTCGGAATTGAAAGATGAACGAGCAGAAATTTTGCAGCAAATTTTGGTAGAAGATGCTATGCAGCCTTGTCCCAAAAAGTTACCTGCAACCCTTGGGGTGTTAGAGGCAGCTGTGGAAATGATTCGCGATCGCACACGAAGTGCTTTAGTAATTGATCAAGCAGAGCAATTAGTTGGTATCCTTTCTCTAGAAGATATTAACCGCGCCCTTGCCATGCGGCAAACTTACCCAAATTCGCTAACTGAAATTCAGGATAATTTATCCAGTCAAACCCTCATAGACATTTGTACTACTGAAATCCTTTACGCATGGCAGGATGAACTGTTATGTGAGGCTTTAGACCGGATGACTCTTAGAGGTTTGCATCAATTACCAGTGGTGGCACGAGACAAACCCGATCGCATTTTAGGTTTACTAGAAAGAGAGCAAATAGCATTAACCTGCAATTTAGCCGTTACGCGCAAAGCACTGCGCCACTATTTACCAATCTTACCCACAACAGATATAGTTATTAGCAATTAGTCATTAGCCAGTCAGTAGGGACGATCACAAGTAGATCGCCCTGACACCAGTTATTTAACAAAGGATAAATGACTAATGACTCATTTCTTAAGCCGTGGCTTCTATAGCTTCATCATTTTCTTGATCTTCTGGGTCTACCTGTCTCAGACGAATGTGCTTTTTACCTAAAGTGATGATAAACTCATCTCCTGGTTTAAGATTCATCTGTTTTGTATAAGCTGAACCTATAAGCAAGTTACCATTCGATTGCACACTAATTCTATAGCTAGCACTGCGTCCACCACGCCCATTAGCACTGGGTGTACTGTCCAACTGAATGCCTTCGGCATCAATTAGGGCATTTAAGAACTTCATCATATTGACGCGCTCTATACCATTTTTGGTAATGGTATAGTAGCCGCACTTCTTGGCTTTGTCTTCCTTGCTCTCGGCCTCTAGCTCTTTGACTTTTTTGAGCAGTTCATCACCGAGTAAGGGTTCAATTTTTTTCAGTTTAGGCATCAACTTAGGTCGAAAATGAATGTTTGAAGTGTTTGAATCGATTTTATTTTAGCTGAGGTTGAGCTAATAGGAACATAATCCTTTAGTTTTATCTCAACATAGCCAAGTATATTACACTCATAGGCAGAATTGTTATGCAATTACCAATATTGATAAGACAATCTATTTTAGAGAATGCTGGCAATGCTGATAACTATATATAATTTGTGAATTACTGCTAGACTATATTTGTTTTAAGTTTTCTAAACTAAGGCTCAAAATGTTGTCTACAAGCTTTGGATGATAACTGAGTCACAGAATGATAAGCAAAACTGATCCCTGGTCATTAGTCAAGAGTCAAAGGTCAAAGGTCAAGGCTTAAAGCTCAAAAGTGAATGTTTTGACTCTTGACTTTTTGACTCTTGACTAAACAACAAAGCTTACCAGAATGAAACTAACTACCAGAGGACACTACAGTGTGAAGGCGTTGCTAGATTTAAGTTTACAACCAAAACATGGGCCTGTATCTGTCAGAGCGATCGCCAAACGCCAAGATATTCCAGCTCCTTACCTCGAAAAACTACTAATAGAAATGCGTCGTGCTGGGTTAGTGAATTCAATTCGTGGTAGCATCGGCGGATACCAATTGGCTAGAGAACCTGCACAAATATCTATAGGGCAAATTTTAGAAGCAGTCGGCGAGACAATTACCCATTTACCCCATCACACCCCAACACCTGCACAAGCTGAAGATTGGGTAACATTTACCCTCTGGCAGAGGCTCAACCAAAAACTCAAAGAAGCTTTGTACAGTATTACTTTGGCAGACCTTTATTACGATGCTCGTAGCTGGCAAGCTTCCCTTGGGGAAGAAGCTAATTTTGTGGTTTAGTCATTAGTCATTGGTTATTTACAAAGGACAAATGACATCAGTAGTTGTTTTAATCATTGCTGCACTTTTAGATTACTTAATTGGCGATCCTTGGGGTTGGCCTCATCCTGTGCAATTTATGGGGTGGGTAATTTCTCGCTTCACCAAATTTTCTTTGCAATTGTGTCAAAATTCACTAACACAACGTCTAGCTGGAATTGTATTAGGCATTATCCTAATAATTGGTAGCGGCGTTGTTGGCTTTTTGATAATTCAAAGTGCTAGATGGGTGCATCCGCTATTGGGAGTTGCAATAGATAGCATTCTTTTGGCTAGTTGTTTTGCTGGCAGAAGTTTGCGAGCAGCTGCGGTGGCTGTTTTACAACCTTTAACAGCAGGAGATTTGGCAGAGGCTCGGAAGATTTTAAGTAATTATGTTGGTCGAGATACACAAAATCTCTCAGAACCAGAAATTTCACGAGCCATTTTAGAAACAGTCGCAGAAAATGCCACAGATGGGGTAATGGCTCCGCTTTTTTATGCAATTGTTGGTGTCTTTGTGCCAGTTGTCGGGCCTACTCCCTTAGCTTTAGCATACAAAGCCAGCAGTACCCTTGATTCAATGGTGGGCTACCGGGAAGCACCCTATACTTATTTGGGATGGTTCAGTGCGCGGTTGGAAGATTGTTTGACTTGGCTGCCTTGTAGGTTAACGGTAATAACTCTGGCGCTGTTATCGGGTAAACCGATATCCGTTTGGCAAATTTGTGGTCGGGATGCAATTACTGATCCTAGTCCTAATTCTGGCTGGAGTGAGTGCGTCTATGCTGCTATTTTGGGTGTGCAGCTGGGGGGTACAAATTGGTATCGCGGGGTAGCTAAACAGAAACCTCTGCTAGGAGATGCGATTTATCCCATCACTGCAACTTGTATTCAAAATGCTTTACGACTGACGCGAGATTGTTTTTTGGTATGGTTAGAAGTAGCGATCGCTATATTCTTAATACTCCCAAATAGGGAGTAGGGAGTAGGGAGTAGGGAGTAGGTGATTAAGATTCTCATATTCCCCACTCCCCAC
>NZ_WBKM01000277.1 GCF_015714725.1 Nostoc sp. WHI | reverse complement strand
CTACTTTCCTGGATTTACCCTTCGTTTTTAAGCAAATCCCTCAAATATGTCAGTATTTATACTTAATAATTGTAGTCAATTATTTTTTAGTGATGCCTGCGGTGGTCACTGAGCTTGCCCTTTGCGGAGCGTCTTGTAGAGAAGTGCGCGCTGCGCCTACGCCTTTCCCTAAAAAACTAATTATTTTGTGCTACGTATTGAATTTCAAAATGGCGATTAATACCCTATTTATTTCAAAATGAGAATTGCTGAGAGATATGTACTTATCTGCAAAAACAAGAACGAAACCTTGTTAGTAATCCTACTGGTAAAGATTTCATTCAAGTTAGCTACAACTTAAATGACATGGTAACTGGGATTAGTTTTTCAATTCCAGCGGAGCAATCGATTGATAACACCGGAAAAGTTATAACAACTGCCATCGATTATCTTCAAAACGTATCCTTCACAGGTAGCACTGGAGGAACTTTTAAATCAACTACACTTTCTGAATATTTTCATGAAGTTATTACTTTTTTGCAAATTAAAGAAAACAATGCTAGTACTAATCCACAATTAGCAAATAATCTTTCTTCTTCTTACGATGCAGATGATAAGTTACTTAGTGGTAGCATTACATTACCAATAACAATTGATTTTGATGAAGATGGGCATCCGGTTATTACAGCAACACAATATTTAATATGAATTTTAGTCCTAGCGATTTAATAGCTTTAGGTGCTTTAATTCTTGCCTTTGCATCTACTGTTTGTGGAGCTTTTATTTGGTACGTTCAAGGCGAACGTAAAAAATTCGCTGCTGAAAGAGATTTTCAGCATATTAAGAATAATCAAAAAAGCATGACTGAAAGTATTGTTTATCTTACTGATAGTCTTGAGGGACACCTTAAAATCATAGAAAGGGATATTTTAGAAATGAAAATATCTCTCGGAATTAAAATTAAAGATTAGTCAAAATTAGTCAAAATCTCCATTTCGTCACTTGGACAAAGGTAGGCAAGTACGAACTAGCTTACTAGACTCGTACCAAGAAGATTTTCCCCAGTAGTATTCGACCAATGCTTCTTGGTGTTTTTGTACCTCATGAAAGCGAGTCTCAACAATTAAGCCGATGGGCCCGCCTGGCTGGAACCAAACCCGATCACCTATTTCTAGAATCGTAACCACTGCTCAAAATTCCCTTTTCGTCACATACAGGCTGAAACCCTGATTGCATCGTGGCGTTCACCTAGCAATCTAGGCAAGCTTTAGGCAAAGTTTTGATATTAAAAACAATAAACGTCGTCTAAGCAGTAGATTGAAGCATAATTCCTTGGGACTGAAAATCCTCGTGTCACCGGTTCGTTGGCAGTCAAACGAGTAGCGTTTGAGTAGTGCGATCGCCACAGGTTTTAAGCGTAAATGGTCAAAATTCGGTCAAGATAAAGATATGATTTTTAAAACCCAAGCCGATGATGGGATTTGAACCCACGGCCTGCTGATTACGAATCAGCTGCTCTACCACTGAGCCACATCGGCGTACACAATCTATAAGCATAACATGATTTAATCATGGTAGATCAAAATCCCAAAAATCGACTTAACCCTGAACAATATGCCAGCCTCAAAGCAGAAATGGCAGCCCCATATCGCGGCTTACGACAATTTATATACATCGCTTTCAGCGCTTCTGGCTTGATTGGCGCATTCATCTTTTTTTGCCAATTGCTTGCTGGACGAGATGTTGAGAGTGCTTTGCCTAACTTGGCTCTCCAATTAGGAATCGTTGCCTTGATGATCTTCCTCTGGCGCTGGGAGCAGCATCGGCAACGACGCTCTCAGTCGGGTAAAAGTTCTAATTCTTGAAGTAAGAAATCTTAGCTCTCTTAAAGATGAAAGTAAAGTTGCCCTCATCGATTTTCTGTCTTGGAGTTACGATCAAATAGTAAAACGTTGTATTTGATATAGAAAATCATGTTACCTTTTAAGAAAAAAATTGTGACTGATGAAGCTATGCGTCCGGTAGCGGTGTTGATTGATTATGAGGACTGGCAGCAAATTGAGAAGATATTAGAAGCTCATCAATTACAACAAAAACAAAAGTTTAATTTAAACCAGTATGCGGGTGTAATTCAACTAACTCAAGACCCTTTGGAATATCAGCAGCAAATTAGGGATGAGTGTTGTTGACACAACCTTTAATTTTGTTAGATACAAATGTAGTCTTGTATTTTTTGGGTGGTCGCTTGATAAATCCACTACCATCAGGACAATATTTTATTTCAGTGATTACTGAGATTGAATTGCTCTCTTATACAAGAATTGACTATATTTATGTTTAGAGGTTGTTTGAAAAGTTCCCAATTGAGTAAAAAAAGCTCTCAGGGCATAAGCTGTAGATACGTATTAGAGCTAATAAGCTGTCGCGTAGTTAATTTGCACAACGAAGCCAGTCAGGGCTTCGGTTTAGCGCTCACTCAAACGCTGCCTACCCCATAAGATATTCATTTTTTTGAGGATGGAAATTAAAACATTTTAGTTTTTGTACTGTAATTCATGTTTTTAAATAGCATATTTTAATTTTAATAAAAGTTGCTAAATATCCACTTAAAAATACTATTAAAATTACAGCAATAGTGCTAAAACGTACAAAATTCATTACTTTAAATATAGAATATTGTTTGACAGTTTTCATTCCTTGAATAAAACCTAAACTTCCACCTATTAACAAACCTAATAATAACCAGCCTACTGATGGTTGATTGATTCCGAACCATGCGAATGAATAAGCAGACACCTCAATCATGAGAAAAAAGATTGAATTAATCATTTCTAAGAAATTAAAGTTGTTTACAATAAAAATTGTTGTAGCAAAATTATGTAAAAGAAATATTAAATTTATCACAACCATAGATGATATAAAAAAAGTAAATAACCTATTATATTGCATTATTCAATAACCTATTAAATGCATTTTCCACAAGTAATATTAAATTTAGGAGAATTTCTAATGGATTTTTTGAAAAAATTAATTGTATAATAATAAATAAAGATAACCAGTTAAATACAGCCAGATAGCTGCTAATATTACTTATATAATTAGCAAGATTATTACTTATTGGATCATCTGAAAATAAACTAGAGCAAGTTAAAGAGAAAAAGTTAACTTTTTCTTGGTAAACTGGATAAGAAAAAATCCATAGTTGATTTATTCCTACTAATATTTCAAATATTGATCGTATAACCCACATTACTAGTCCTATAACTAAGCTATAAATCCCAGCCAAGCCAGCAATGTTCTCCCATCTGATTGGTACTCTAAATTCAATTGGCACTTGATATTTGCCATTATTAGTTATTAAATAAATATTATCATTATATGAACCGTCTGCCAGCAAATTTGTATCTACGGATAAGGAAAATTCTAAGGATGTACCCTCAAAACGAGAAGGAGTTATTTTGACTAAATTTTGTTCAGATAAAGCAGTTCCCTTAATTTTTCCATTATGAGTTTCACAATTGATTTTTAATGAAGCTTTACCTATGTTATGTGATATCACTCCAAAATCTAGGTTGATTGGTTCAATACTAACCTGATTATTTATAACTCTATACTGTAGATATATCTGGCAATTTTCGCTAATACCTTCTAGTTTAATAACTATACAACATTGGTAATTTCCAGGTTTTACCTCAAGCATATCCAATTTTATGCGAATCGTTTTATCAATTAAAGAATTAAATTCTTGAGGAAAAACTATACCTGGAAGTAGAGGTTTAATATCTATATAGCCCCATGCAAACCCACGTTTATTGTTTACAACTTGCAATTCAACTATTGTTTGATATCCAACTGGTATTTTACCCAAATCTACCCTATCTGGTTGTACAAAAATTTTTGGATATGGTTCAGCCCCTACACTTTTATAAAGCTCTCGCACAAATATTTCCAAGCCATTACGTTTGTTTTGTCGATAAGAATGGATAATTTCACTTGATATATTTGCTAAATCTGTTCTCCCTAAATGTGCTACTAGCCATTGTTGTAGGTAGCTATTGAATAGGTAGGATTCTGCTTCTTGAGGAAAGCTATCACACAATATCATTAGTTCGGTAATATCAGAGGCTACTCCATTTTTAAACATGAAGCTGTTTGATTTCCAAGCTTCAGCTTGGCTTGCATTGAAGAACTTATAATCCTCATTACTCAAGTTTTTGCCTGTTGCCCATTCCAGTGCATCCTGTAAAGCATCACCTCGCAATAAACGCGACTCGTCTTTGCAGTCAGAGGCTAACCAGGCTGTTATTGCTTCAGCATATGGGCGTAAATTAGCTAACGCTTTATCAACCCAACTCTGGCTAAAAACTGACTGATAAATCCTGTTATAAACTATTAATTTACTATGCTTCTCAATTACCAATCCCGATAGCCTTAATTGCATTTGCTCTGGGCTGTTATCTCCTACAATCTCTCCATGCTGTAATATCTGCTTATACAGTATTAACATTTGCCCAGTACGTTGCTCATTCCTTAGAACCCGATTCCGTATCGTCCTCAAATGCTCCGGCTCATCCTGAGATTCCCAATTTTCAATGATGTGTGTTCGTACTAATTTCTGAGCTTCTTCTACCCCCGATGCCTTCATATTATTTTGGATGAGTTTACAAAGTTTCTGGGTGAGAAATGGCTGTCCACCTGTCCAATCCAAAACTATTTGAAGAATCGCTTGAGGGTTACTCACTTCACCTACCACTCCCTCAAATAAAGGCTGAACTTCTTTCAATTCAAAGCCTTTTAGTTCAATTGCTTGACCTATATTAAACGGTGTACGCTTTTTATCTTTAATCAAATCTTAAGGAGTAGCTACCCCTAATAGACAAAATGTGAGGCGTTTGTACGCCGCTTTATCAACACGCTGGTTGTAGCAGAACCGAAGCAAAGCAAAAAAATCGTCAGCCGAAAAATTCAGGCTAAGAACGCTATCAATTTCATCTATGAAAATGACAATAGATTCAGAAACTTCAACCAGTAGAACTTCTTCGATAAATTCACTCAGCCGCTGTACTTGAGAAAGATGATCGCGATCCCGCCACCAACTTCGTAAATTAAACTTTTCTAAAAGCTCAAAACTACTCACTAAACCACGTATTACACCTGTATACCATTTATCTGGTGTAACGTGTTGACTACCAATTCCTGTCAAGTCGATCGCAGCACAGGCAATGTCTTCATTTTGCAGCTTTTGCATGATTTGCACTCGCAAACTAGATTTACCCATCTGCCGCGAATTCAATACATAACAGAACTGCCCAGCCTTCAACGCCTCATACAAATCTGTATCTGCTTGTCGCACTACATAACTAGGGGCATCAACTGGTAAACTGCCACCAACTTGATATTCATAAGCTGGGTTTTGTTCTATTTTCATCAGCTAACTCTCAGGCGATCGCGGAAATACTTACGATATAAATTACAACGTGGCGTTACATCATTTCCTTGCTGTTGTAATAAACCCATGCTGAGTAATTTAAAGCATTGTATCGAATCCAAGCGAACTGGGCTGCTATTGGCAACTACCTTTTTGATAGCAGTAGCTAATTCTGGACACTGTTCTAAATTCCACAAATGCCGACGTAAATGGTCGCTATAAAGGCCAGCTTCTGTGGGGGCTGTTTGCAAAAGCAGATTGAGTGTAGTATCCTGTCTGGCAATGTGATAAAGTGCAAATCGTACAAGATAGGGATGCCCTCCCACCATTGCCATTAGTTGTTCAACTTTGGTAGAACTCCAACTGAGTCCATGCCTTTGTGCCAAATCAAGAACCTGTTGGGCGTTAAACTCTGGTAACTCAATTGGCAAGCCTACATTAAATGGCGATTGATTAATATTCATTGGAATATAAACTTCTGTGGAATGCACTACTACCAACCGCAGTTTTTTCCAAATATCCCGGTTTTTAGCATCTTCATGCCAAGCACGTAACAGCCCAAAAAAGTCATTAGCAATTTCAGGGTATTGAAATATACGATCAACTTCATCCAATCCCAAAACTAATGGTTGATTGATTTCTGATAGAAGATACTCTTCAAAATAAGCGGTGCAATTTACTTTACTACCAAAAATCACATCCCAGTAATCTGCCAACTTGTTCGGTAGCCTCAGCCTCCGTCCCACACTGGCACAAAACCACTGAAGAAACTTATCCAAATCTGCAAAAACCTTTCCATCTGCCAATTGAAAGCTCAAAGGCACAGTTAGATAATCTTGTTGTGACGCTTGATAAAGAATCCTCGCCATGAGTGATGTTTTACCCATCTGCCGAGGCGCTTTGATCCGAATCAAAGATCCTGGCTTCAAAATTGCCTCGTAGCAGCGAGACTCGATAGGAGGACGTTCGAGATAAAACGCCGAAGCCAAATCCACCTGTCCTTCAGGTAATTCTGGTTCTGCCACTGGCAAAGGTAGTGAGGGAATGAGAAGCTGAGGATGTGATGAAGGCAAAAAATCACTACTCATCTCTCCATCTGCCAATGTTTCTACATCCCCATTTGCCAGCAAACTAAAAATTTCCTGTAAAATTTTGGAAGTATCGGCAAGTGAATTCCACTCTCGTTGCTGAACTTGTTGTAAATAACCCCGCAAATCATAATTTAGTGGCGTACTCCAAGGAAAGTTGACGCGAATGGGCAAAATCACTGGCTTATATTCATCACTGCGATCGCGTAACTCTTTAGCCTGTCTCACCTCTTCTGTCACCATCTCGCTAGTTGCCGATCGCTCCGACAACAGCAACAAAAAGTAATCACATCGTTTTAATTCTTCATCGATGCGCTGAGGCCATTTTTCCCCCAGGCGAATACTCTCGCCTGCCATGAATGCTTCGTGTCCAGCAGCTTTAATGGCTTCATAAAAATTCCGGGCTAAACTCAAGTCTGGCTCTTGACTGCGGTAGCTAATGAAAAATCTGGTGCTTTTGCTGGCTGCTGGCGAAGTTGGCATAATCCGATAAATATTCCAGAAATTTTGACAATTTTTCTCGCATATACAGAATCGAAGCTAGCCTTGACTTTTTTATAGGTAACTTGCAAGTAGTTGATATACTAATTGCGTATATTTTTAGTTATAAATATTACATAAATCGTGCCGTAGTAATCCTCTGTATTCATTTCTAGAAGTTTACGAGCCATAATTCAATTAGCTTGCGACTATCTGTTAAAAAGGTAAGTAAAGTAGTTTTTAAAATACATTTATATAATTTCTTTGGTAAACAATTTCTTTGCAGAAAGTATACCTAAGAGTAATATCTAAAAAAACTATACCAATAAACCAGTTACTCTAAAAATTTACTTTTACCCCATACCTTGCATCTATATGACTTCACAATCTTCTTGCTCTGACAAAATTCTGGTTGTCGATGACTCTCCTGATAACGTATTTTTGATCAAAACTATTTTGGAGGAAGAAGGTTATACGATTAGCACCGCAGAAAATGGGATTTCAGCATTGGCAGAATTGAAAGCATCGCCTTGTGACTTGGTTCTGCTGGATCTGATGATGCCAGGTATGGATGGGTACGAAGTCACTAAGCACATTCGTGGAGAGATGAAATTGCCACAATATATCCCCATACTGCTAATCACTGCCCACGATGCGCCTAACGTTGCTTACGGACTCGACTTGGGTGCTGATGACTTTATCCGCAAACCTGTAACAGTAGATGAATTGCTTGCACGAGTGCGATCGCTCCTGCGCTTGAAGCATAGTATGGATGAACGCGATGAAATTGCCCGCCAGCGAGAAGATTTTGTCTCTCGTCTCACCCACGATTTACGCACTCCCTTGGTGGCGGCCGATCGGATGTTAATGCTATTTGAGCAAGGTGCATTGGGCGCATTATCTCCGCAAATGCAGGAAGTAATCGCCATCATGTCCCGTAGCAATATCAACCTACTTTCTATGGTCAATACCTTATTAGAAGTTTATCGCTTTGAAGCAGGTCGTAAAACTTTGGCATTGCAACCGATTAATTTAGGACGGTTGCTAGAGGAGGTTACTGGAGAATTAGCACCTCTAGCTCAAGAAAAAACACTATCCTTAAATTTGGCTTTTACTGAGGAGTCAATCACAAACATAGTAATGGGCGATCGCTTAGAATTACATCGTCTATTCACCAATCTTCTAGGGAATGCGATCAAATTTACTGACTCTGGTTCTGTAAATATTCGTCTTACTTCTCAAAGCCAGTTCGACAAAAGTAGTCAATCTCAGTTATCAATCAAATCCAATTCCGTTGACTACATTAGAATTGAGATAGCGGATACTGGCCCAGGTATTCCTTCTGAAGAACAAGCCACAATATTTGAACGATTTCGCCAAGGCAGCCATAAAACTTCTGGTAGTGGCTTAGGACTGTACCTTGCTCGCCGAATTGTCGAGGCACATCAAGGCATTATTCTACTTAATTCAGAGTTGGATAAAGGTAGTGTATTTATTGTACTTTTACCAACAAAACAATGAGAAAATTAGCAATTATAAATTATGAACTTTTCCATTCTTATAATCTATAACTCTAATACATCTATCAATAATCGAAAGTAAATTTTTAATTAGAAAGTCAAATAATAAAAATTTGTGAACTAAATTATTGACATAGCAGCGCTAACATTAAATCAAGATTTTTTTAGGAAAAAAACAATGATTACCACTGAATTATCTAACATTGGCGATATTATCCAAAATCAGCGTGAGTTTTTTCAAACTGGCAAAACTAAAGATGTCACTTTTCGTATTGAACAACTTAAAAATCTCAAACAAGCAATTATTGAGTATAAACAGTCAATAGTTGAAGCATTACAAAGAGATTTACATAAACCAGAATTGGAGACTTACATTACAGAAATTGGGGTAATTAAAGAAATTGATTATGCTATAAAACATATAAATAGCTGGACTAAGCCCAAAAAAGCAGCTGTTTCTCTTGATTTTTTTTCCTACTCAGCCCGAATTTATCCAGAACCGTTAGGAGTTGTCTTAATTATCGGGCCTTGGAACTATCCATTTCAGTTAATTATCTCACCTTTAATAGGTGCGATCGCAGCCGGGAATTGTGCAATTATCAAACCTTCAGAAATTGCTTTTTATACTTCCCATATCATCGCTGAAATTGTTGCCAAACATTTTGACCCAGCTTATATCGCAGTTGTTGAAGGAGGCGTGGAAGCAAGTCAAAAACTACTTGCAGAAAAGTTTGATCATATCTTTTTTACTGGTGGCACAGCCGTCGGCAAAATCATCATGGCAGCAGCAGCAAAATATCTCACACCAGTTACTTTAGAATTGGGTGGCAAAAGCCCTTGTATCGTAGATACTGATATTAATCTTGAACACACTGTCAGACGAATTGCTTGGGGCAAATTTATTAATGCTGGGCAAACTTGTATCGCCCCTGACTATCTTTTAGTTGATAAAAAAATAAAAAAAGATTTAATAGCTGGTCTAGAAAAATGCCTAAAAGAATTTTATGGCGATAATCCAGCAAACAGTCCTGATTATGCCAGAATTATTAGCCAAAAACACTTTGACAGATTAGTTAACTTCCTTGAAGATGGTGAAGTTATCATTGGTGGAAAAACTAAACCTTCAGAGCGTTATATCGCTCCTACAGTGATTGATAATGTCTCTTTAGAAGATTCTATAATGCAGGAAGAAATTTTTGGCCCCATTCTACCCATTATTGAATATACTGAGGTTTCAGAAGCGATCGCCTTGATTAACTCTAGACCTAAACCCTTGGCATTATATTTATTTTCTCAAAACAAAAACCTACAAAAGCGAGTTTTGCAGGAAACTTCATCTGGTGGAGTCTGTATCAACGATACAGTGATGCAGGTTGGTGTCTCATCTCTACCATTTGGTGGCGTGGGAGATAGCGGTACCGGCAATTATCATGGCAAAGCTAGTTTTGACACTTTTTCCCATAACAAAAGTGTCTTGAAAAACTCCTTTTGGCTGGATTTAAAATGGCGATACGCTCCATATCAGGGCAAATTGCCGCTCATCAAGAAACTTCTGGGTTAAAAAAAGTTATGAGTTAGGAGTTATGAGTGAGAAATAAAAATCTATAACTCCTAACTCTGCCAATTTTTAGATTGTTCCTTCAATCCAAAATCTAAAATCTGAAATCCAAAATTGAATAACTCCTAACTATTAAAAGCGCTGCTGTAACGCTCCTCAGCCCACGGTTCACCACGGCGATGGTAGCCATTGCGCTCCCAAAAACCAAGTTCTTCACCAGCTAAAAATTCCAAACCATTGATCCACTTAGCACTTTTCCAAGCATAGAGGTGAGGAACAACTAGCCGCATCGGGCCACCGTGTTCATCTGGAAGAACTTCACCAAAGACTTTAAAAGCAAAAAAGTTTTCTTCTCTGATAAAATCTTTTAGAGAAATATTAGTAGTGTAGCCGCCGTAGCAGTGTTCCATAATGTGGGCTACCTTGGGGTCTAGCTCAATCAGACTCATGAAATCTGTCACTTTAATGCCAGTCCATTTGACATCGAGTTTAGACCAATGCGTTACACAGTGGAAGTCCGCTGTGAATTCGTGTTGAGGTAGTGTCATAAAGTCTGACCAACTAAAGGTAGCAGGTTTTGCCAAACCCCAAACCCCAAATTCCCATTCTTCAGTGCTGACTTGGGGAGTTGCACCGTAAGTTAATACGGGGAAACCTTTAGCTAAGTGTTGTCCAGGAGGAACCCGTTCCCCCTCTTCCTTCCCTGGTTTCTGAAAAAATTTTCCTAGCATAAACCTCATCTAAGTTGAGAACCATAGTTTTCGCCCTCACCCTAAATCCCTCTCCCATATCTGGGAGAGGGACTTTGAAATTCTGGCTCCCCTTCTCCCATATCTGGGAGAAGGGGTTGGGGGATGAGGGCAAATCCTTTTGATCACAGAATAACTACAGGTTTCAAAATAGACGTGGTTTAGTTGGAGAAAAATAAGTTTTCTCAAGATATTTCCAAACTTTTGTGCTGAGTTGGCAACAGTGCCAGATATTTTACTTTTTATTATGATTACTTGATCATTACTCATGAGTGGTAGGTAATGGGTAATGGATTTTCCCAATTACTCACTACCAATTTTTTTCGATCTAATGAGCTTGTCTAGAGTATCTATGATTCATAATCCAATCAGGAAAGCTAAGAAAAAGGGTTTTTCAGTATTGAGAAGTTTAATCGGTACTTTTGCCAATCAAATCTATCGGTGCTGTTCATGCTTTTCCTGACTGGTAAATTATGATTCTTCTTCCTCTTCTTCAGCAGCTGGATAAACAAACGTAGAACGTCCAGTCAAAATTGACTTGCCCAAAGAGAGAGCTTTCTGAGCTTCGACGACGGCTTTATGCCTCCAGGTAGCTCGACGTTTATCTCGTTTTGATTTGGAAGTTTTCTTCTTAGGAACAGCCATGTCAGCAGATATCGCAATTATTGACAACCTTCTTATTCTAGGCCATCCACTGATGCCAAGGACAACAGTTGAGTTAGAGAAGAGGAAGAGGGGCAAGCTATGGACTTCTCTCTGTGTCGATTATTTTGGGGTTGACGGATTGCTAGCTGCTGGAACTGGCTTAGAGCTATTTTCAAACAAAAGTAGCGATCGCGCAGTTTTGAAGTAAGTAGACCAATTTTGAGCATCGGGGCGCGATCGCCATTGGGGACGGCTGACTTCTAATGTCAGAACTGGTGCGATCGCTCCATGATTTTGTACGGACACAATTATTGAAACATCTGTAACTAAGATATCTTGGTCGAAGCTCCGTTGAGCAGCTGCCCTCGCGGCTGCTTCGGCGCGCCGGAGAACGGTTTCGTAGTTTTCATCTGACTGGCGATCAATCGCCAGGTCAACTCTAGCGGTGTAAGCTCGCACAACCTGAGGTGCGATCGCTTCCGTTACAAACCACGCAGGAACGGTAGATATGAGCAAAACTACTAAAGGAACTATCCGGATTCTTCTGGCAATTTGGCTAATAACTGAAAAGGGAGTGATCGATGATGGTAGGGGAGCAGAAATCTTGCTCATGACCTTCTATCTCCTTAGTGATAATCTGTTATTGAAATTAGGCGAAAGTATTTTCCGGTCAATTAACGTAATAAAAATCACATTCTAACTTAAGATTCGCTCAAAATCACCTAGACTATAAGACATTAGGTTGGCTTTGTTTTTTGGCAAAGCCAACCGCAATTTTAAGACCAGCAAACAATAACTGACAAAGAGCGGGATGGCAAATTACTGGGCGATGGCGATTGGCATCAATCAATATCAGTTATTTCAACCTTTAAGTTGTGCCCAAGCAGATGCTGAGGCACTAGAGGATTTTTTGGTGACAGAGGCAGGTTTTTTTCCCAAGCACTGTCTAGTCATGACAGATACTTCGCCGCCGATTGGGGATAGATCAACTTACCCGACGAAGGAGAATATTTTACTGCTACTTGAGGATTTGGCAGCCACAAGTTGGCAACCGGAAGACTATCTATGGTTATTCTTTAGCGGTTATGGGGTCAACTACAAAGGCAAAGATTACTTAATGCCAGCAGAAGGCAACCCGGAACTTGTGCAAGAGACTGGCATAGAATTGCGATCGCTAATGCAAAGTCTGCAACTTGCTGATCTAAATGTATTGCTACTACTCGATATCAACCGCGCTTTTGGCACTCAAGCGGATGCTCCTGTTGGCGAAGAAACAATAGAACTAGCCCAAGAACTACAACTAGCGACAATTCTTTCTTGCCAACCAGAGCAGTTTTCCCATGAAAGTAGCGAATTAGGTCACGGATTCTTTACAGCAGCTTTGTTAGAAGCTTTGCGTTCTGGTAATGGCAGCAACTTGGCAGATTTAGAAAGCTACCTGAGTCTGCTCATGCCAAAATTATGTCAACACCACTGGCGTCCTGTCCAAGACCCTGCCACGATCATTCCATCAAGGCAGCAAGTAATCTTGCCAAAATTGTCAATGGAAAGCGACTCTCAAGCAGAATCGGTGATTTATCCCGAAGAATCCTTTGCTATTGCCCTTGCGGCTCCCCCGCTCGACGATTACCCAAGAACTTCAGCAGATCGAGGCAGATGGGGAGAAGCTACTGTGAACTCCTCCCAACAGGTCGAAAAGTCTAAGGGTCAAAAACTCCAGGAGTCCGCTACCGGCTTAGTTTCCCAGCCAATGCCGGAAACTTCTTTAGGAGTGAATAAGACAGGCAGATTTATCCCCAATTCCTCCCAAGGCTACGTCTCTCGATTGCCAGCGAATCAGCCAAGTATCCCTTTCTGGAAACAGTTTATCTTATGGGGCGGAGGCAGCTTGCTGGTAGCAGGTTTAATTGCCGTCGTTTTTCTCCGTAATCAAGAAACTTTTAGAATTAAGCAAATATCAAACACATCACCTAATACTACTAATAACCCCAAGGTTATCCAGAATTTACCAAACGAGCGCACTCCACCAGTTAGACTCAACAACCAATCTAGCGCCCAAATAATCTCTAATTCCGAGTCAAAAAAGCGGAATCAGGCAGTATTAGACCTGGCGAAAATGTCGCTCAGACAAACTCAGGCTAGCGATTTGAGCATGGCGATCGCTACAGCCCGGAAAATTCGACCCGGTGAACCACTGTACGAACAAGCTCAGGAGAATATTAAGATTTGGAGCCGGATGATTTTAGATTTAGCAGAAGGTCGTGCTAAACAAAGACAGTATGCAAGCGCTATTGCTGCCGCACGGTTAATCACCAAAGATGAAGACCCATACGCCAAAGCACAAGCAGCAATTAACCTATGGCGCTTAGAGGGCAAGCAGTATGTCAGTAACAAAACTCTTTTAGATGCAGCGAATGGCTTGATTAAGTCTGGACAGGCATCTACCTACAATCGGGCGATCGAAGTTGCCAAAAAAGTCCCATCGGGTCAACCAGGCTTCGATGCTGCCCAAAAATCGATCAATAAATGGAGTGAAAAGATTTTAGATTTGGCCAAGCGTCGCGCCACCGAGGGAGAACGTAATGCCGCAATTGCGACGGCTGCTTTAGTGCCAGAGGAGACAGCCGCTTATGAAGATGCTCAGGATGCCATCCAAAAATGGCAAAAAAAATAGTCAAAAAGTAGTTAGGAGTTAGGAGTTAGGAGTTTTAATTCCTCACTCGTAACTTTTCCCTCAGCACTCTGTATTAGCAGTATTGCGACACATCTTCGCCACATTCGTCGGCTAGATAGCACAGCGCTCGAAAACGTAAACCAACCACTTCGTCATATAAAGGGTTGAGCTTGCACATGGGCGGAATGTGAAGCAGAGTTTTCCCAAACAATTTGACATCTCGCTCAAAGGGACACTGAGATGGGATCAATTTGCACAAACGGTGAGCTAATTGGCGATCGCGGACTTGAATGCTATCTACCCGATGCCGTAAGGGTTGGAGAATATCCCTGTAAACTTTGGAAACAGAACGGTTTAGCTGGGTTACTTTGTGATCACTAGTCTCTGCTTGATTGATTGATACCCAGCTAGCCAGAAAAATCTTTTTTGTGGTACTGTCGAATACCTTCATGGTTAATCCTCTGCGTTATTGAGGTTATTCACCTTTTTGATGAATATATACAACGTGGCTACGACCTTTACCGGAAGAATCGTGTCCTAACTGCGATATAATGTAATATCTGATTAGCCACTTAAGTCAGAACCTAATTTATTACTACGTCAAGTTAATCGCAAATTTTCGGGGATCGGTAGTGTAATATTACGATCTTGTTCATAACTTGACACAGTTTAAATTTTAGTAAAGACATCTGTCAGTGGACAGGTTTTAGTGTAACATTTACAGAACTTAATATAAGGTCTTTCTAAAAGGATTTTTGCTAAGTAGAAACATCAATAATACCCTAGAAGGCATTTTTCCTCTCCGTGTTCCCACTTTCTCACGTAAGTATGTCCTGTTCATACTGGCTGAATGCAGTAGAAGCACTGATTTTTGATCGAGTAGAATCGATTGCATTTCACTAAAACAGTGCTGAGTGCCGAGTAACGTGTGCTGAGTAAAAAGTAAAATTAATTGCACTCAGCATATAGGGTCTGAATCCTTACAATTTATTTATGAAAAAAATAAAAATATTTTTTTTGAGACACGTAGTGCAAGAAAAAATATGTCCTTGTTTCAATCCCCTAGTTTTAACTATGGGATTATACTCAGCACTCAGCACTACTGAAAAAACTTAGGTTGGCAGTGCGATTTGAGAATGATATAGTCTGAAGCGTTAAAATTCAGATGAGCTTGTTTATGGGTGTTTCCGTACTCTACAGCGCAATTCCTCCTGGCAGTACGCTGTACGCACGCCTTCAACGTGAAAAGGCACTCAGCAGCCGAGAAAAATGAGGAGATATTGGTTGCATTTGCTTGAGGCGACAGCAACCTAACAAGTTAGAGCGCTCTGCCGAGTTGAACATTGCAAGACTTGGCGATTGATCGCAATCAGTATTTTTTGTTTCACGCAGAGGAGCCAAACAACCTTAAGCTGAAAATACTTGCTGGGCTGTTAGAGTTAGTTCTGCGAATGTTTGAGAAATAATCTGTTGGTTTCCAGTAAAGACAGTTTGCTTGTAACTACCGTTGTCTAGCAAACACACCGTCAGCTTATTTTTTAAGGGGTCAACAATCCAATACTCAACCACACCAATAGTTGCATACTCAGAGGTTTTTTGGTTATAGTCCCGGTCAACAGATTCAGGACTTACAACCTCAACTAATAGGGGTGGAGCAGTTTTGAGGATAGCCGAAGTACTCTCAATACTTTGTGCCTGTTGGTTAGTAATTACACAAATATCAGGTCGCCTGGGTTGTTTATTGGTGAGCACCTCTGTACCATTAGGACGCGGTTGTAAAGGCAGTCCCATTTTTTGAATTTCTAAAAAAAAGCGAACTAACAGTAAAGTGATAATTGCCTCATGCTTACCAGTACCAGGAGGCATTTCTAGCAGTACCCCATCCTCAAGTTCATATTGCTTATCTGTGCCATCATCAAAATTTACATACTCGTACAAAGTATTAATTTTTATTGGTGTTTTAGTCATAGCGATCGCCTCTAATAACTAGTACGAATTGCTGGGGCTTCTATCCTGATGATAAGAGACTACAACCAATAAGGTAAATGCTTTCTCTGAATCTCACGCCAAAGCGCAAAGACCCTCAGAAAAACTCTGCGTCTCTGCGCGGCAGTCGCTCATGGGGGAAACCCCCAAGACCGCGCTGCCTTGCCTCTGCGTGAGATTTTTATCTTAAATTTCCTACGATGCTACCTGAGCAGCAGTCCGAGTCCGCCGTCTTCTCCCATCAGCGACTTTCACAGGCGGCTCATCAGGGATTTGCATCAATAAAGTCACAGATGGTTGACATTGCAATTCCCGACGGATGGAACGTTGCAATTCTCGCTCTAAAGTACCTTGTAATCCACCCCAATCTATATTTGCTGCTTCACCTTCCCCAGCAGCAAATTCTGACCAGCGCACAGTGAGAATTTCTTCAATCCGTTGTTTTACCCAGGTTTGCAGCAGCGATCGCTCTACATTTGTCACTACACCCCGGAGGTGAATTTCTGGTTTTGCCAACAGTTTACCATTCCAATCAATGGCAGCTGCGATGGTGATAATGCCTTCTGAAGCCATACGTTGCCGTTCTTGTAAAACTTTGGCACTTACCATACCAGAACTGGTAGTATCCACCAGTTCTATACCAGATGGCACTTTACCAGCGACGCGAATGGAATCTTCAGTCAGTTCGACAACATCACCATTCTGAATAATGATCATGTTTTCTGCGGGAATGCCCATACTCTGAGCCGTTTCTGCGTGCTTCACCAGCATCCGATGTTCGCCGTGAAATGGCACAAAGAACTTTGGTCGAGTCAAGGCAATCATCAGCTTTTGCTCTTCCTGACAGCCGTGACCGGAGACGTGAATCCCTTTATCCCGACCATAGACCACTTTCGCCCCCTGAATCATCAATTTATCAATGGTGTTGACTACAGCGATCGTATTTCCGGGAATTGGGTTAGCAGAAAATACTACCGTATCTCCTTGGCGGATTTTAATGTGAGGATGTTCTTTGTTAGCAATGCGGGTCATTGCTGCCATCAATTCACCCTGAGAACCTGTAGTTAAAACTAAAACTTTTTCGTCAGGGAGATTGCGGACTGCGTGCAATGGTTGCAGCAGATTATCTTCACACTTGATGTAACCTAAATTCCGGGCGTGAGCAATCAAGTTTAGCATGGAACGCCCCACAACAGTCACTACACGGTTTTGCTTCTTGGCAATATCCAAAATCATGTTGATGCGATGCACGCTGGAAGCAAAGGTCGTGACGAATAATCGCCCGGTAGCTTGACTAAATACTCTCTCCAGATTGGGATAAACTGACCGTTCTGAAGGTGTAAACCCTGGTATTTCGGCGTTAGTGGAATCACTCAGTAAGCAAAGAACGCCTTTTTCGCCATGTTCTGCTAGGCGTTGCAAGTCAAACTTTTCTCCATCCACTGGGGTATGGTCAATTTTAAAATCCCCTGTGTGAATGACTACACCAAGGGGAGTCTGAATGGCAACTGTGAAACTATCAGCGATGGAGTGGGTGTTACGGATATATTCCACCAAAAAGTTTTTGCCAATCCGCACGACATCACGGGGTAGAACAGTTCTGATTTCGGTGCGATCGCGCACTCCCGCTTCTTCCAATTTACCCTCTAGCATTGCCATTGCTAGTCTAGGCCCATAAATCACGGGGATATCAAATTGCTTGAGATGAAAAGCAATCCCGCCGATATGGTCTTCATGACCATGAGTAACGATCATCCCTTTAATTTTGTGGCGATTTTCCCGCAGATAGGTGGTATCTGGCAGAACAATATTTACTCCATGCATCGCCTCTGTGGGAAAAGCCAATCCTGCATCTAACAGGATAATTTCATCGTCATACTCAAAAAGACAAGTATTTTTCCCAATTTCATGCAAACCGCCCAAAGGAATAATTTTCAAGGCGGAATTGTTAGCTTCGTTTTTAGCCATTTTCTCCTTAGATTGTTACTTGTGGTTAATTAAGTTGATAGTTAACGAACTTGTATTTAAGACAACATCATTTGTCTCTTAATTCAGTCCCAAAGCAATCAAGTTTTAATTGAAGATTTCAATTTTTTATTCAATAAAATCGACTGTATACTGAAGGATTCATAGTATATCTATCAGTCCTAGCACAGGTTTTTAAATTGCAACTTATGAACAATTATGGTCATTGTTTATATGTATCTTTAGAAAGCAGTAAATTACCAGCGCTTAACTAGATGATGGCTAGATTAAACTAAGTTCTTTCAAAACCGCTTCTAACTTTTGACTGACTTCTAAATCAGCTTCACATAGCGGTGGACGAGTTGAACCAACTTCCCAACCTTGAAGTTTCAGTGCTTTTTTCACTGGAATGGGATTTGAAGTCAGAAATAGAGCTTTAAACAACGGGAAAAGTTGGAGATGAATCTCACTAGCTACTTCAATTTTCCCCGCACTAAAAGCTTTGATCATCTGCTGTAGTTGGTTTCCTACCAGATGAGAAGCCACACTTACTACACCCTTTGCCCCGATCGCTAACAAGGGTAAAGTCATGTAATCATCACCAGAATAGATGTGGAATTCTTTTGGTGTCAAGCGACGAATTTCGCTTGCTTGATCTATACTACCAGTGGATTCTTTTATCCCGACAATATTGTTAACCTCAGCTAACCGGGCAACTGTTTCTGGCTGAAGGTTTTGTCCGGTACGACCAGGGACATTATATAACAACAATGGTAGGTCGGGACAGGCTTGTGCTATCGCCTGAAAGTGCGCTTCCAATCCCGCTTGTGGCGGTTTGTTGTAATAAGGAACAACTTGTAATGAACCATGTACTCCTATCTTAGACGCTTTTTGGGTGGCTGCGATCGCTTCTTTGGTGGAATTTGAACCACAACCTGCGATTACCTTGGCTTTTCCTGCCACGGATTGCAACACCTCGACGAACAGCTGGTATTCTTCATCCCAACTCAGAGTAGGGGATTCTCCTGTTGTGCCGCACACTACCAATGTATCTGTACCGTTGTTAGCTAGATGCGCTGCCAGTTCTGCTGCTACATCATAGTTGACACTACCATCTGCTTTAAACGGTGTAATCATAGCAGTTAAAACATTGCCAAAATCTCCCACCCTTTTTTCACTCCTGATTACCCATGTTTTTGTATCTTGGTGGTTTTTTCTTGTAATAACCTATTTGCAAATTGCTTTCAATAGTGATTTGCACATTTGCTCTTTTTCAAAAGTCCAAATTTCAAAATAATTAATTTTGGCTTTTGACTGGAGGTAAAAAAAGTCTCAGGCTTTGCTCTTGACTAACTTGAAACGTATGCCATAGAAGGTTTGAGTAGATTCTTTTCTACCAACAACTCAGCGATTTGGACTGCATTCAATGCTGCGCCTTTGCGGATTTGGTCGCCACACAACCATAATTCCAAGCCACAAGGATGAGAAATATCTTGACGAATTCTTCCCACTAAGACTTCATCTTTACCTGTTGCTTCAATTGGCATCGGAAAATGATTAGTTTCCCAATCTTCTACCAATTTCACTCCAGGGGAGGAATTTAAAATTTCTCTGGCTTCCTTTGCACTAAAGGGAGTCTCAAATTCTAAATTAATGGCTTCTGAGTGGGCGCGGAGTACGGGAACCCGTATACAGGTCGCAGTGATTCTGATTTGCTGCGTGCCAAATATTTTTCGGGTTTCGTTGACCATTTTCATTTCTTCCTCACAATAACCTAAATCGTTTAATGGGGAGTTATGTGGGAATAAATTAAATGCCAATGGGTAAGGCAATATTTCGGCAATTGGTGGCAGTCCTTGTAGTATAGCGCTTGTTTGGGTTTTGACTTCTGCCATTGCTCGAGCACCAGCACCACTAGCAGATTGGTAGGTTGAGGCGACGATGCGTTGCACTGGTTTAACTTTATGCAATGGCCATACTGCCACAGCCATTAAAATTGTTGTGCAGTTTGGGTTAGCAATAATGCCTTGGTGATTAGCTGCGGCTAGTGGATTCACCTCTGGTACGACTAAGGGAACTTCCGGGTTCATCCGAAAGGCACTGGAGTTATCAATTACCACTGCGCCCTTTGCGACTGCAACTGCTGCCCAAGCTTTTGATGTGGAACCACCTGCACTAGCTAGTACTATATCCACATTTTCAAAGGCGCGATCGCTCACTGGCTCTACTAGTATATTTTCACCTTTAAAGAGCAGCGATCGCCCGACACTCCGTTCTGATGCCAATAACTTCAAGTCAGCAACCGGAAAATTACGACTTTCTAATAATTCCAGCAACTCTGTGCCAACTGCACCAGTCGCTCCCAAAATAGCTATCCGATAGGATTTTGACAAACTTGCTTTCTCCTTTAAGAGGTTTATCTTGTAATTTGTTGGAACAATTGACAATTTAAGTATATTTAAATGGCGATCGCAGTCTTAAAATTCATTTTGAATATTTTTAGATTTTTCTCTAACTTAGTCGATCTCTATATCTAATGGACTCTTTAATTAAGTTAAGTAATGTTGCATTCTACAACAACCGCTCTTCAATTCTTTCATCGATTTAAACTATATATTATTATACAACAAACCGCAGTTTAGCAGAAAAATGGAGATATCTGCACTTAGGCGTTTCAAAAGCACCCTACCTGTAAGTTAACAAACGTATGGCTGCAAAGTTGCTTACCAAGATGAAGAATATACTAGGATCGAAATGCATAAAGCCATCACATTATAAAACCGAGCTATGGGGTTAGGTAACAGATGCTCTCTCATACCACAACTTAATATATAGCTAGACTAGGTACTATAAACTTTAATTTGAGAGTACTAACCACTCGCTGACAACCAGAATATCACGGCGTTAGCCCACTGAATAATTAATTTTTAAGTTTCAGAGTGAGTGGGCTGGGGACTGGGGAAGAGTTTTCCCATGCCCAATGCCCCATTGACCAAATTGTCATGAAGCTAAAATGTCAAGTCCTTGGTCATTGGGGGTAAACTGGATCTTTGCCCCAAGACAAAGATCCATCCTTGGATGTCATAAGACCTTTTGGCAAGCTTCCATTTGCTTAAGAGACATCAAGCCATAAACGCGAACAATTATTGCGTCTTGTGTGTACTCGGAGTATAAAATACCAGAAAACTAGAGACGAAGCATGAAAGTCACCCAGGAAAAACTTCCCGCCAGCCAAATTGGACTGGAAATAGAGATTACGCCGGAAATTACCAAGCAAACTTACGAAAAGGTCATTAAAAACTTAGCGAGTACTGCCAATATTCCTGGGTTTCGTAAAGGCAAAGTGCCTCGGCCGATATTGTTACAACGGCTGGGTACAACTCGAATCAAAGCAGCAGCGTTAGAAGAACTAATTCAAGATGGGATTGAGCAAGCAGTTAAACAAGAAGACATCCAGGCAATAGGTCAGCCGCAATTGCGCTCTTCCTTTGAAGATTTGATTAAGAATTATGAACCTGGAAAACCCCTAACGATTTCGGCCGCTGTCGATGTAGAACCAGAAGTGAATCTAGTTCAGTACACTGATCTGCAAGCCAAAGCTGAAGAAGTCAAGTACGAGCCAGAACGAGTGGAGAACACTCTGGATAAGGAACGTCAAGAATTGGCGACATTGATTCCTGTGGAAGGACGTGCAGCCCAAATCGGCGATATTGCCGTAGTTGATTTTAAAGGTTTATTCGCCAGAGTTGAGGGCGAAGACGAAACAGCTGAACTAGAACCGATTCCCGGAGCCGAAGCAACTGATTTTCAAGTTGAGTTGCAGGAAGATAAGTTTATTCCAGGCTTTATTTCTGGAATAGTGGGGATGAATCCTGAAGAAACTAGAGAAATTGCAGCGCAGTTCCCAGATCCGTATGCTAACGAAGATTTAGCTGGAAAAGCAGCAACTTTCATAGTAACGCTCAAAGAACTGAAAGAAAAAGAGCTACCGGAATTGAATGACGACTTCGCCCAAGAAATCAGCGACTTTGAAACTTTAGAGGAGTATCGCGCTTCTTTGGTGGAGGAATATGAAAAAGAGGCGGACGACAAAACGAAAACAAATAAGCAGGAAGCCTTGTTAACGGAACTACTTAAGCATGTAGAAGTTGACTTGCCAGCAACATTAATTGAGCAAGAAGTGGATGCAATGCTAACGCAAACAGCAATGCGGCTGTCTCAGCAAGGATTAGATGTGAGAAAGTTGTTTACTCAAGATATTATTCCTCAGTTGCGGGAGCGATCGCGCATTGAGGCAATTGAACGCATCAAACGCTCCTTGTCGTTGCGGGAAGTCGGTAAACGCGAATCTATCGAGGTAACACCAGAAGAAGTCGCAGCCAGAGTCACAGAACTTTTGCAGCAATATACGGAAGAACAAGACGTTGATGAAGATAAACTGCGCTCAATCATGGAAAACGAACTGTTAAGCGAAAAAATCATCGATTGGCTCTTAGAACACTCCTCAGTTGAACTTGTACCCGAAGGCTCCTTGAGTGCCACAGAGGAAACGGAACTGCTAGAAGCACATGCTAATGCTGATGATGTACCTCCGATAGAGGAAGAAAGCGGCGAAGCTTCTACAGAAGTCACAGAAGGATAATGAGAAATTCCACAGGCATGAGTTTACCAGTTCTGAGTTAAAGTACTGGTGAGATGGGTAAGCTAAAGGAGATGAGGGAGCAGGAGGAGATGAAAGTTCACGGACTCTTGGCTCTTAACTCCTCATAACTCAGAGATAAAGGCAGAATAATTAAAGAATTAATGAATTTTCGGCAAATAGTGACACCTGTGATCGCCTGGGCTTGATACTGTGTTAAACGAGAGGAAATTATATGAGGCATAATGGTTAATACGTAGCTTATAAGAATTCCATTCGTCGAAAAGGCAGCACATGCTGCTGAAACATTTGTCCTAAACTATCGTCAAATTTGGTTGTATGCTTCTATCGCAGTCGGGAAATTCCCCCATCAGCAACTTAAGTCGAATAAACATTAACTCCCAGTTGAGCAGCCCTAGCAACATCGTGCCGATGGTGATAGAACAATCTGGCATGGGAGAAAGGGCTTTCGACATCTACTCCCGCCTGCTGCGAGAGCGGATTATCTTTTTGGGAACGCCAATAGACGATGCTGTAGCTAACTCAATTGTGGCTCAGTTGTTATTCCTAGACGCCGAAGACTCAGAGAAGGACATCCAACTGTATGTTAATTCTCCTGGCGGCTCAGTCTACGCAGGAATGGCAATCTATGATACAATGCAGCAGATTCGCCCTGATGTTGTTACCATCTGTTTTGGATTAGCTGCCAGCATGGGGGCATTTTTGTTGACAGCAGGGGCTGCTGGTAAGCGGATGTCTTTGCCCGACTCCCGGATTATGATTCACCAACCCCTTGGTGGCGCTCAAGGTCAGGCCATTGACATAGAAATTCAAGCCAGAGAAATTCTTTACATTAAAGCTAAGTTGAATCAGTTAATGGCTCACCATACTGGTCAAGCCTTAGAAAGAATTGAAGCGGATACTGAGCGCGACTTTTTTATGTCGGCAGAAGAGGCGAAGAACTACGGTTTGATTGATCAGGTCATTTCCAGGCAAAATCTTCCCATAGCAGGGGAAAACGTCACCATTCTGAAATAAGAGGCTGGTATGTCTAAGTACGACTCCCATTTGAAATGTTCATTTTGTGGTAAGTCTCAAGAGCAGGTGCGTAAATTAATCGCAGGGCCGGGAGTCTACATCTGCGATGAATGCGTTGATTTGTGTAACGAAATACTAGACGAGGAGTTACTCGATACCAGTGGTGCGGCAGCACAACCAGCACCAAGAGCAGAACCACCTCAAAAACGGCGTACCCACTCTTCTAGTATTTCGTTTAATCAAATACCCAAGCCAAGAGAGATTAAAAAGTATCTAGACGAACACGTTATTGGCCAAGACGAAGCGAAGAAAGTGCTGTCAGTAGCTGTTTACAATCACTACAAGCGGCTGGCGGTGATTCAGTCTAAAGCCAGTGGCAAAGCTGGGGCGGATGATGCAATAGAGTTACAAAAGTCAAATATTTTGTTAATTGGCCCGACTGGTTGCGGCAAAACTCTTTTGGCGCAAACCTTAGCAAAAATCTTGGATGTACCCTTTGCCGTCGCCGATGCCACGACACTGACGGAAGCGGGGTATGTGGGAGAAGATGTAGAAAATATCTTGCTGCGACTGTTGCAGGTGGCAGATTTGGATATAGAAGAAGCGCAACGGGGAATTATTTACATTGACGAAATTGATAAAATTGCTCGGAAGAGTGAGAATCCCTCGATTACCCGCGATGTTTCTGGCGAAGGTGTGCAGCAAGCTTTGCTAAAAATGTTAGAGGGAACGATCGCCAATGTACCACCCCAAGGAGGGCGCAAACATCCTTATCAAGACTGCATCCAGATTGATACAAGTAATATCTTGTTCGTCTGTGGTGGTGCCTTTGTGGGCTTAGAAAAGATTGTAGATCAGAGAGTTGGCAAAAAAGCAATCGGCTTTGTGCAACCGGGAGAGGGTCAATCGAAGGAGAAACGAGCCGCAGACACTCTTCGCAGTCTAGAACCGGATGATTTAGTCAAATTTGGCATGATTCCAGAATTTATTGGGCGCGTGCCAATGGTAGCAGTCGTAGATCCGCTAGATGAAGAAGCGCTAATGGCGATTCTCACCCAACCACGCAGCGCCTTAGTGAAGCAGTATCAGAAGCTGCTGAAGATGGATAATGTCCAGTTAGATTTTAAATCAGATGCTTTGAGAGCGATCGCTCAAGAAGCCTACCGCCGTAAAACTGGTGCTAGAGCGTTGCGGGGCATTGTCGAAGAACTGATGCTTGATGTCATGTATGAGTTACCATCTCGTAAAGATGTGACACGCTGTACAGTAACACGGGAAATGGTCGAGAAGCGATCGACTGCCGAACTACTGGTACATCCATCCTCACTACCGAAGCCAGAATCAGCATAATAGTAATTAGTCATTAGTCATTGGTCATTGGTCATTGGTCAAAAACTAAGGAATAATAACCATGTACGAGGGACAAATGACAACTGACAAAGGACAAATGACTAATGCCTTATATTAATGTTCGTGGCGTTGAGCATTACTACGAGTGGGTGAAAAAGCCATCTGGTTCTTTGGTAAAACCAGTGATGATTTTCATGCACGGTTGGGCTGGTTCGGCTAGGTATTGGAAAAATACGGCTGAGGTCTTATCAGAGCAATTTGATTGTTTACTCTACGATTTGCGGGGATTTGGCCGTTCTCGTGGTAAGGGAACCATAGCTCAAGCAAGTGAATCTGTTGCTGAGTCCCAGTCCTCCCAGGAAGAATCAGAGGCAATCAGAGAGTTAACCTATGAATTAGAGGAATACGCTGATGATTTGGCAGCTTTGTTAGATGGGTTGCATCTTCAGCGTGTCTATATTAATGCTCATTCAATGGGCGCGTCTGTTGCTACTTTATTTTTTAACCGCTACCCCCAACGAGTAGAACGAGGAATTTTAACCTGTAGCGGCATTTTTGAGTACGACGAAAAATCCTTTAGTGCCTTTCATAAATTTGGTGGCTATGTCGTAAAATTCCGTCCCAAGTGGTTAGGAAAAATTCCATTTGCTGATAGGATGTTTATGGCCAGATTTTTATATAGTTCTATCTCACATTCTGAGCGGCAAGCTTTTTTGGAAGATTTTCTTGAAGCAGATTACGATGCAGCTATAGGGACAATTTTTACTTCAGTTAGCAAGGCTCAAGCTGAAGTGATGCCTCAAGAGTTTGCCAAGCTGACAGTGCCAACTCTACTCGTGGCGGGGGAGTATGACAAAATTATTCCAGCTGAAATGGGGCGTCAAGCAGCCGCACTGAGTGATAAAGTTGAGTTTGTGATGATTTCTAACACAGCGCATTTCCCGATGTTGGAAGATGCTCCAACTTACCTGCAACGGGTACAAGAGTTTTTGCAAATTACTACGCCACAATCGCAGGTGGATTAGCTTGTTGTCAGCTTTAGTTTTTGATTGAGACAGTCGTTACCTGCTTTTGCGTCACGGTTAGTTCCGAGATGTTATTTTCGGATAGCCTGCACAAATTCCGCAACAGCGTCGTACTGGTCAGGATGTGCGATATATTGGAGCAACAAAGCCGGGTCTAAATTCGGGAAGAAACTGCTACGGTTTACTTCTTCATACTCGCCAGCCGCATTTAAACGAAATATCTTTATCTGATTAGATTTCCAGAACCAAATTTCAGGCACTTTTTTGGGTTTGTATAACTCTTTTCGGTTAATGGTGCCACTAGTAACAATAACTTCAATAATAATGTCTGGCGTTTCTTTATTGCTGCCAATGCAGTAGGATTCATCTGGTGTGCCAGAAGCATATCCAGGTTCTTCTATAGTAAAACCACCACGACCGTAAAACCGGATTCCCAACTCTCTCATGTAAGCTTCTAGCAAGTATCCGAGAGTTGTTTTCACGTACTCATGTTTATCTCCAATGGGCGACATAATTTCTAATATTCCTGACAAATAAGAGAGTCGGACATTGCGGTTATCTTTTAGCTGTGCCTCAATACCTTTGAATTCCTCCCAAGAAACATCTGCGACGGTCACTAGTTTTTCTTGTATGGGATGGTCTAGAAGTGGGATACTCATATCGCCTCTCAACAGTTTTTTATTGAATGATTGATAAGTATTAGCTGAATCCAAAAGATGTATTTACCCTCTCCATTCAAAGGTTCAGAGCATAGCCGAGTGCTAGCCAACAGCAGATGTAAGTAAGTAGGTGAGAATAAATCAAAGTAGATTAAGTAATGTAAAAAATCTTGAGATGAGTTCGTAGTGGGGGCTTCAGCCCTCAAATTAGGACTAAAGTCCTTACTACAAACCTTGAATTATTCACGCCGCTCTACTTGTATCTATTTTATTGCTTCTATCAAACCAACGTCGGGTTGCATTTTTACAATCATAATCCTGAGTTATTTGTTAAGTGTGTCCGCCTATGCCATGCTTCCCCTCTCTTCAGTATCCTTGGATTAACCCAAACCTAGTTCTCGTTTTAGCAAGTTAATCGAGTTAGTGCCGATATAATTCTCAACTTTAATCAGCTTTGGTGGACGAATAATATCTTCCTCAAATGCTTGCACAGCTGCTTGCACTGCCGCAAAACTAGCTTGATCACTTATAATTACTTCAGCTCGTTTAACCATAGCCTGAAGTTTATAAGCATCTTTTGGTTGCGAAGTCATTATCAGTAGTTCATCCCCCCGCAGACCGTGGAGGATGACTTCTGCGGCTCGCGCAATTCCAGAACTGAGGCTAACTATACCTACACAGTTTTCTTTTGGTAGGGTTTTCAATAAGTTGAGTTCTTTAGTGTAGTCGTAGATATCCAGAGGAATTACTCGCGCTGCTTTAGGAGCTGCGATCGCTTCTACATTGCTGATAAAATACCGACTTGTGACTACTGTCGCAGAGGTAGTTTTATCTAACACAGCCACTAATTCTTCCATTGCTACCAACTGTACTGGTATTTTCAGAGCTAGTTCTAATTCATACACCATCAACTCACCAGCACCCATATCGTGAGATGGAACTGCAACCAGTACCCGCGCGCTACAACGCAAGCGCCAGTCAATTTCCGCTAAAAATAATTCTCTGGCTTGATTGAGCGAACATCCTTGAGAGAGGAGATTATCAAGTGCTTGCTGGACAACTTGATATGCGTCAGGATGTTGTTTGAGAATTGGTGATTGCAGCCTGCTACCGCCCTCATGACCTTGGGGACGAACATAAATTCCTGAACCAGCCATACTTTCAACAAATCCGTCTTCTTCTAGTTGACGGTAAACTTTGCTTATGGTATTACGATGTAAACCAGTTTGCATTGCTAATGCCCGTGTGCTTGGCAATTTGTAAGCAGGGGGATATTGCCGGGAAGCGATCGCAAACCGGATTTGATTAAACAGCTGAGTTGATGCGGGAATTTCGCTGTCTGGCTGAATACGGAATTGAATCATCAGCAAACCTCTTAAATACTAAGTGCTGAGTTCTGAGTCCTGAGTGTTGCTTTCCTACTTAGCAATTTTGACCCAGCACTCCTTTAATAACCAGTTGCATTGCTCACTATCGGTAATTAATAATTTAATCAGAAAAAACCTGGACATACTGGCATAGTTATATCAAATAAACACAAGGTTAATCACATAGCACTGGTAAAAATTATTATGACAGAGCAAGCAATAATTACCACAACGGTTAATCTTTTGCAAGATAATATTCAAGTGTCTGCTTACCTAGCAGAGCCAGAAGAACCTGGATATTACCCAGGAGTCGTGGTATTACAGGAAATTTTCGGTGTCAACGTTCACATTCGGGAAGTTACAGAACGGATCGCCAAACTTGGATATGTAGCAATTTCACCTGCACTTTTTCAACGTATTGCTCCTGGTTTTGAAACCGGATACACACCCGAAGATATTGAAACTGGCAGAAATTACGCTATGCAAACTCAAGCATCAGAGTTGTTAAGCGATATTCAATTAGCAATTGACTACCTCAAAAATCTGCCTCAAGTAAAAAAAGATGGTTTTGGCTGTATTGGCTTCTGCTTTGGTGGTCATGTTGCATATCTTGCAGCCACTTTGCCAGATATTAAAGCTACGGCTTCCTTCTACGGTGCTGGAATTACCACCCGCACACCAGGAGGTGGCGCTCCTACTGTTACCCGTAGCAGAGAAATAATGGGTACTCTCTATGCCTTTTTTGGTACAGAAGATACTAGCATCCCAGCCGAACAAGTAGATGAGATTGAAGCAGAGTTAGAAAAATATAAAATTCCTCATCGTGTGTTTCGCTACGATGGAGCTGACCACGGATTTTTCTGTGACCATCGTGGCAGTTATAATCCTAAAGCTGCTGCCGATGCTTGGGAGCAGGTAAAACAATTCTTTGGTCAACTGAACTGAAGCCTATGTAGCTAAGTTAGTTTTTTGTTATTTGTCATTTGTAATAACCACAATGCTGTGTGCAACTTTTACTCTGACTTACCCCTCCAGATTCCTTCCTTATGAGGGAAGGGGAAAATTCAAAGCCTCTCTTTTTTTAGGAGAGAGGTCAGAATATTAAGTTGCACACTGCGTAACTACAAACAAAAGATAAATGACAAATGACAATCTAACCTCCAATGGCATCAGATCAAATAACAATTAATCTTCAAAAGTCATGAATTCCGAATCGAACCTTTCTCAAACAGCCAATTCGTCATTTACGATGGACGATTTTGCCAAAGCACTAGAAAAACACGACTACCAGTTTCAAAAGGGACAGGTTGTACGTGGCAAAGTGTTCCAACTTGACCATGATGGAGCCTATGTTGATATTGGTGGCAAGTCGTCAGCTTTTCTCCCCATCGATGAGGCTTCTTTGAGAGCTGTTACCGATTTATCGGAGGTGCTGCCATTGCAAGAGGAAATGGAGTTTTTGATTATCCGAGATCAGGATGCAGAAGGTCAAGTAACTCTTTCTCGAAAGCAGTTGGAAATTCAGCACATCTGGGAACGACTGGCCGAAATGCAGGAAAATACCCAGACTGTGCAAGTACGGGTTATGGGTGTGAATAAAGGTGGTGTCACCGTTGATATTCTTTCTTTGCGGGGATTTATTCCGCGATCGCACCTGGCAGAGCGTGATAATTTAGAAGCACTCAAAGGTCAAAATCTGACTGTGGGTTTTTTGGAAATTAATCGTAACACCAACAAACTCATCCTCTCTCAGCGTTTAGCGACTCGTTCTAGCAACTTCAGCTTATTAGAACTAGGTCAACTTGTGGAAGGCAAAGTTACTGGCATCAAACCTTTTGGTGTGTTTGTCGATTTAAGTGGGATGAGCGCTTTGCTTCATATCAAGCAGGTAAGCCAAAAATTCATTGAATCTTTAGAAAAGGTATTTCAAGTTGGTCAGCCAATTAAAGCTGTAATTATTGACTTGGATGAAGGTAAAGGGCGGGTTGCTCTTTCTACGAGAGTTTTGGAAAACTTCCCTGGCGAAGTGCTAGAGAATATGGATGAGGTGATGGCTTCGGCTGAGGCGCGTGCTAATAGGGCTAATAACAAAGCTTCTGAATAGTTTTGAGGTGGGCTGTTTGCATAAAGTATAAATAGTGCGTTTCCGATAACGCCCAAAAAAGAACCCCACCCCCAACC
>NZ_WBKM01000266.1 GCF_015714725.1 Nostoc sp. WHI | reverse complement strand
CTTTATATGATGCTTCTATCCCTTCTACTGCTTTTAACCATGTTCGTATTTCCTCATAAATGCGTGAATCCTTCTGATTGTTCAAGCTCTTTGTCTAGCTGCTCTCTTACTTGTAAGCTAATAATTGCTGGTCGCCCTGGACTCTTTTTCATTGATAATAGACCGTTGATTCCTGACTCTTGATAATCCTTTAACCATCTTTGTACCGTTACCCTTGCTCTTCCTACTACCACCGCCACATCTTGTATTGTTTTCACCTGTCCTATTTTCAGCAAATACAAAGCTTGAATCCGTTCAAGACTTGATGCTGTTTTTTGTTTTCTCAACAACCCATGTAATTCCTCTTGGCAGTACAACGCTGAGGTCAACACTGCGATCGTTAAAATTGAAGCAGCAAGAGACTTTATGGAATAAGTAAGACGGCGGATTACTGCGACTATACAAGCCAAGTATCGTACTTGGGGAGGTAATTAGAAATGTCGTCCAAAAAAGTTACTACAGTAGTCAAGGAATTTATCAATCCGGCTGAATGTTTACAGCAGATGGTTTCAGCTTATACTGAATATAAAATAATTGCCGAACAGGAACAGACAAAGAGACGAGAGATTGAGGCTTGGGAAAACGAAACAATTACTAAGATTAACGCCCAGCGAGAGTTACTGATGGCGTATCTAGATCGCTCTTTTGATGAACGTGCAGAAAACTTTCGCGCTTTATTTGCTGTCGTTGACAATGCGATGCCTTCGGCGGGCTACGCCTACGCATCCGGCAATAATGACCAACTAGCCCTTACCTTAAACTCAATTACAGAAATAGCTAAATCTAGCCCCTTCAAAGAACTTGCAAATTTAGCTTCTGTTCGCGCCGCCCTAGATGATCCAAATCACGAATGGACATTCTGATTTTATAACAGCGCGATCGCTCTGGCACAACATTAAAAAAGCCTGCCAACGTAGGCTTTTTTAATGTTATGCGAGGCTTACAGGTTACAAGCGCTTAGTGGATTGTCAACTCGCTTTAACACTCAACCATTATCAGAATGAAGAGCGTTTAAGGCAATTTCTGATGGATGAACTACTCCATTACCTGCTAGATTAGCTTCCTTTTTTCTACGCAGCACAATCATGCCACGAGAGCGATTCGATGAGGAATCCTTGTCCACGCAAGCGGCATATAGAAGCTGAATTGGGCATCTCCAAAACCGGGTATACCGTTTGGGATTTGTATCTGCAATGGTGATTTCTTGAGTGTTCGAGTCATAGTCTGCCAATAAGGAGAAGTGACCACCTTCTAAACTTGGATTTTCATGGGCAATACGGGTATTGAAGTTAAGAATGTGGACATCATTTTCATCATTAACGGCGGCTTCAACTTCACGGATGAATGCTTCAAGCGTCATACTCGGTTTATCAAAATGCTCTATCCGAATGGACAACGGTAATCCTTTTTTTTCAAGGTAAGTTCGACAGGTGTCGTAGGTTTCTGCTAGCGTCATGCCATCATCTAGAACCGATGCGATCGGCAGTTGGGTGGCATAGAAAATGTCATCAACAGTTGTCAGATATCCCAATGCGGTAAAGGCATAGGCAATTGCAGTGACATTACAACAGAAGATGGGTTGTTGAAACTGATGTAGTTGAATGATTTCCAAATCTCGTTTGGAAATTTGAGCCAGGTTATCAATATCCATTTTTCTACCTCCTTAAGATATATATCGATTAACTCAGTACTTACGCGCAAACATGATTTATAGTACCGCGTATAGATATACATTTCTACAGATAGTGATTATGTTGGCGAATTGCGATTAACCAATGCGATCGCATCCGGCAGTAATGACCAACTAGCCCTTACCTTAAACTAAATTACAGAAATAGCTAAATCTAGCCCCTTCAAAGACCTTGCAAATTTAGCTTCTGTTCGCGCCGCCCTAGATGATCCAAATCACGAATGGACATTTTGATTTTATAACAGCGCGATCGCTCTCCCAAAATTTTCTAAAAAAGCTTGCCAACGCAGGTTTTTTTCATGTAGTGCGAGGCTTATAGGCTAGAGGCTCTCTGAGATAATAGCGATCGCCACTATAATTATGTTGCATTGCCACATATTGCAATACAACTTTCATAAGACGATGAGCAAAGAAAATATTACGTTTCAGATAGATAGCGATCGCAAAGCTGCACTTGATAAGATCGCAGCCAGAATAAACCGTGATCGCAGCTACGTAATTAATGAGGCGATAGCCGCTTATCTAGAGATATATCAGTGGCAAATCAAGGAGATTCAAAAGGGGATTGCTGAAGCGGATTCTGAAGACTTTGCTAGTGATGAAGAGGTAAAAGCGACTTTTGCAAGACTCACCGATTCATATTAATTGGCTGCGTCGTGCGCTTCATACCACACAGCCACCAATACACTTATCAAATATCGCTTACTTCCGGTAGCCAGTCTTCATCCAGAGAATCGGTGATAGAATCCAGCCAACTATCTGAGCGACGCTGGGGTTGATATTGCCACTTGAGCAGATGTAACATTAAGCGAGTTAATTGACTGGCAATACCTCGCCGTTCACTTTTGCCCAAGCCTTCAACTTCTTCAATCAGATGTTCTAGATCAACTTCTTGCCAGCAATGCGATCGCAATAGTTGCGCTGTCTGTTCAATCCACAAATTAAAATCTGCTGTATAAGTTGCACTCATAGCCGTTATCGATCAACTGCATAGCTTAGGTAAACCAAAATATCCTCATTTTCCGATGCGCTCAAGTTCCTCTCGCAATACTCGCCGTCATGTCTCTTCTAACGGTTCAGGGCGCTGCTGAATATACTCACGCAAAGCATCGTTAATAAAAGTTTGGTAATTTCCCCCACCTGCTGCGTGAACTTGGTCACGAAACCATGCTAATACTTCATCATTTAGGTAAATTGTAATTCGAGTTTTACCTGTTGGTGTTGGTTCAATTGCTCCCCGCTTACCCTGACTAAAATCATACTCAGCTTCCATAGTTTCTAAATCTAATACAGTGTCAAAACTCCCAAATCTGGATTTTTGTCAAAAGCTTGGATATCCTCTAAATGCGATCGCAAAATCTCTTCAATCTGTCTGGTTGAACAATTGCCATAACGAATCCAAATCACTTTGGGAGGAAATCCTCGTAAAATGCTCAACTCGTTAAAATCAGCATCTCTCGTTACAACAGTAAATCCACTTTGTTGGGCATAATCCCAAACAGTTAGATCATCTGCTTGATCTAAGCTTATGAGAAAAAGATGCTGAGAGTTTGGGTACATATCAGCCAGTCGATCAACTAACCGAGGTGATAAGTTATGGTCAAACAATAACTTCACGCTTGCATTGTCAGCATTTGCCGTTCTCGATCAGCTGCATAGCTTAGGCAAGCCAAAATATCCTCTTGTGTCAAATAAGGAAAGTCATCAAGCAGTTCCTCGTAGGTCATGCCAGAGGCAAGATAAGATAAAACATCGTATACAGTAATTCGCATTCCTCGAATACAAGGCTTACCACCTCGTTTTCCTGGTTCGATTGTAATAATGTTCTGGTACTGCACAGCTATTCAAACCCTAAAAATCTTCATCATCAACAAAAAATTCTGCATCATCTTCCAATCGAGAATTACCCTGCCCAATACCAGCAAGTCCCCAGAGAGGTTGCAGCAGTGCCATACCAACTAACCCTACACCGACACTAAAAGCTAGCACTAAACCCATTGGTATTTGAATCGATTGGAATGTTAAGAATTTTAACGATACGGGTGTGGCATTTTGGACTGAAATAATTGCGATCGCTATTACCCAAACCGCCACAACTATAGATGTCAAAAAAGGAGCGAAAGTTTTCATATCTTAATAAAAGTTAGGAGTTAATAATTTTTAACTTATAACTCCTAACTCCTAAGTCTAAATTATTAAACTGCTACTGCCTCTAGTTTAGCAATGGCACTCTCTAACTCTTGGGCGATTTTGGTGAGTTTTTCGGGAGTGTTGGTTTCGAGGTAGACGCGCACCAGTGGTTCTGTACCGGAAGGACGCAGTAAAACCCAGCTACCCTCTTCTAAATAGAGCTTAATACCATCTTTACGCCCCACTTCCTTGACTTTAATTCCTGCTACCTCTGTAGGGGGATTTTTGGTAAAGGAGTCGATGACGGCGGTTTTATGCGCCTCTGTGAGGTGCAAATCAAGGCGGTTGTTGTAAAGTGGGCCATCGGCTTCAGCGATCGCTTCTTTGACAAGTTGACTTAAGGGTTTGCCTTCATAAGCGATCGCTTCTGCCACCAGCATATCGGCTAAAATCCCGTCTTTTTCGGGAATATGCCCGATAATACTCAAACCGCCTGATTCTTCTCCACCAATTAATACAGCAGTTTGGCGCATTTTTTCGCCGATGTATTTAAAACCAACTGCTGTCTCATAAATTTGCAGCCCATTTTTAGCAGCGAAATTATCCAGCAGGTGGGTTGTAGCCACAGTGCGGACTATTGCACCAGTTTTACCTTTGTTTTTGATTAAATGACGTGCTAGAACTAGCAGCACAGTATTAGGAGTGAGGAAGGTTCCTTGTTCATCAACGATACCAAAGCGATCGCCATCTCCATCGGTTGCTAAACCTAAATCAGCGCGATCGCGAACTACTGCTTCCACTAACTCAACTAATTGTTCTCCTTTGGGTTCTGGCATCCCACCGCCAAATAACACATCCCTCCAATCGTGGAAACTTTCTAATTGAACGCCACTATGTTGCAAAACTTCATCTAAATAACCGCGAGAGGTAGAATAAAGGGCATCGTACTTTACCTTTAAATTAGCGCTTTTGATTTTTTCGACATCAAGTAGAGTGTAGATAAATTTCAGGTAATCAGGTTTGGGATCAAACATCGAAATTGAACCTGATGGGCTGCTTCCAGGCAACTCATCCGATGCACTTTCGATATTTGCCACAATAGTATCAGTAATCTCTGGAGTGGCAGGCCCAGCATAATCGGGTATATATTTAATTCCACAGTAGGGTGCTGGATTATGGCTAGCAGTAAACATCAACGCTCCTGCGGAATTTAGGTGGCGGGCGTTGTAGGCAATTACTGGTGTGGGACAATCCCGATCAGTAATTTTGACATTCCAACCCAAGTCTGCTAGTACTTGGGCTGCTGTTTGAGCAAACTGGTCAGCTAAAAAGCGAGTATCGTAGGCAATAAGTACTGGTCTATCTTTTGTGTAGGCTGTTTCTAAATAAGTAGCGATCGCCCTTGTTACTTTCCGCACGTTGGGAAATGTAAAGTCATCGGCAATAATTCCTCGCCATCCATCGGTGCCAAATTTTATCTTGCTGGACATTTTTGCCACTTGCTCCCGTACATTATCAGTACTATAAAAGCTTCCCGCAAAGCGTGTGTAGCAGCAAGTATCTCCCGAAGTTCTTTTTTAAGGAAGTTTTAGCTTAAACTTCTCCCCACTGTATTTTCTCTCACTGTTTCTGAGCAATGTCAACCCCCGATCGACCTTTTGCCAGTTATCACCTTTGGTCTCTAATTGCCCCAGCGATCGGGCAAGAACGCTGGCATTGCCAGATGAGACGGGGGTTTATCAAAGCGCGGCAACACGAACCACAAGTCAAAGTACTTTTAGCGCAAGCCACCGCACCCCAGCGCATTGGCATACTCGCCCAAAAAGGCATTTATGAGTTTCATCATCACAGTTATCTCCTGAAGCAATCAGATGGTGTAGAAAGAGTTGCACAGCTACTTAAATTAGCCAACTCAAGCGATCAAGTCCAGCAACGCGTGTTGCAAATTTTGAAAAAATATCACGATGCTCCGTTGCTTCTGGATAAAGATATTATCCAATTAACTCCGGGTGATGAAGGCTTTCCCAAACCGATTCTAATTGAACAAGAATATTATTGCTTTCGCTTATATGCGGCTATGGACTGCGTTTTTATTGAGTCTGATAGTACTTTACATATTTTGGATTTTAAAACTGGTAAGTCGGCTTTTGATCGACGACAGGCATTAGTTTACTTGTTAGCTGCTCGTTATCTTTATCCTGGACGAAAAGCTGTTGCATCATTTTATAATTTAGAAATAGCTAAAAAATCTGAGTTAATTAGCATCAATAATAGTGAATTAGAATCTTTAAAATTTGAGTTAGCTAATGTTGCCCACAAGCACCAGCACGATTTGCAAAAATATCAGGAAGAAAGTGGTAATTTCAGTAAAATTTTCCCCCCAAATCCTGGTTCTCACTGTCGCTTTTGCCCATTTAGCTCAATCTGTGAATTTGCCGATTTTAAGCAGCCTCAATCATATCCAATGCCCAGTTTAAGAGTTAACAGCTAATTGTTTTACCTCTTTATCTTGGTTCAATATTTAAAAAACAGCTGCTAAATCATCGTATAGTTACTGACTTCACTTTCGACTCATGTCAGACAAACTAGATGTAAGCTGCACCTCTTTTATCTTGGACTGTGAGGAGTTAAAACTAATGCGATTAACCACAAAGAAATCTGTATCTAGATTAGTTGGAATTTGGACGTTTCTTTTACTTCTAATATTTAAAGCAGTTTTTCCTCAACTAGCTTTTGCTTTCGTGTCGTCATTGGATGCTTGTGCTGTTCGACCTGAATGTGCTGCGGCTATAGGCTTGGAAGTAGCTCCTGCTATTGCTGCTCCTACTTCTGTGGGTGCTGGTGCTTCAGCTATTACCACTACTACAGCTGCTGGAGCTACTACTTCTTCTGTCCAAACTGTTGCTGGCGCTACAGTTGTTGGGAATATGCGCTTACCTGGAGTTGCTGCTTTTTATATCTGGAACAAGAGTCAAAATGAGCAGGCTCAGGAAAAAGCTAAAGATAGATATTGCCAAGCCAATCCTAAAGATGAGGTCTGTGCTGGCAGATCGTCAATGAAAATTAATTATAGCAATCCTAAATGAGTCGTGAAAAATATAAATAAGGAAACGAACCGCCAAGAACGCCAAGGACACAAAGGGAAGAAAGAAGAAAGAGATATAGAATTTTCACAAATGATTTAGGACTGCTATATAGGTACGAAAGAATCTCTACTGGTCAGCAGACTAATGCTGTAGTTAGAAGTAATTGCTTGCCACCACAAGCAACTTTTACTTTTACAGGTCAAGCTTTAGGGTTTACTGACGGTTCTGGTTATTTTCAAGTCCTTGATGGTGTTTGGAATGGCTACACACTAATTTCTCATAGTGAAATTATTACGGATTGTACTATTCCCAACTTACCTTGGAAAAATTGGCCTCAACAAAAACGCAATGCTGCTGTTAATTTACTAAATAATTCTGACTGGCAAGGTTTAATTAGTTCAATGCCAGCAGGAGGCATATTAAACCCTGGAGATAAGATTCATGCTCCTACAATTGTAATTCCAGGGCAAGAAACAGACGACCCTCTTACGCCATCAGATGAGCGGTTGTTGAAAAAGGAGTCTGGATTTTTTACTTTTCCTGGAATTCCTGATTTTGATAAAGATGGTATTCCAGATTCAATTGACCTAGACAATGATAATGACGGAATAGTAAATACGAATGATCCAGAACCGCGCAATCCTAATATTCCATTCGCAAGTAGTTTACCTGATGAGTCAGCAAAAGTTACTCCTGAAGTACTTCAAGACATCCGCGACATTGTAAGTAAGCATGAAAATTGGTTTTGTGTTGAATGTGCTGATGAAATTGAAGCTTACTTGAGAGAGCAAGGTATTCATGGAGAGCGCATTAAACTTGATACGACGAAACAAGAGGCAGAAGATGATTACATTATGGATAATAGTCTCCCAGTAAGTGCAGATGCTATTTCAATTAATGGGCATCATGAAGGAATTGCGATTAAAATAAATGGAGAAGAAAAAGTTTTTGACAACCACCATAGTGATGGACTAACAAAGGAGCAGTGGATGAATAATCTCACATTTTATAGCAAGGAATATAACGGAGCAAGTTTTCGGAAATCAGGGTACTCATTTTAAATTTAGGTGAAGGTAATCAATATGAATAATCTTGCTAAACTTCTCCAAGATATCAAAGATAACCCCACTCTATATTTAGATAAACCCTCGATTACTTGTCTTCACTCATTTTTGATTGGGTATTTAGGCACTCTAAGTAAATTGGGGTTTACTCAGAAAGGTTGGGCAATGGAAGGATTTCAAGAGTGGATACAAGAAAGAGCAAAAACTAAGGTTTCACAATCATGGGCGGGAATAATTCTTTTTGGCGGGAGCGAGAGAAGTGCCTTCTATAGTTTTTTTAACCTATTTGATGAATTTTTGAAACGGGAGAAGATTTCAAAAAATGAAAGTAATGAAATTGGAGAAAATTTAAAATTTAATGTGGATGATTTGAAGCCCCGAATATATGATTACAATCTCTACGAGATTATAGGGCGTATTAAAAAAAGTCCAGGTATGTTTTTAGGTACTGCTTCAATTACTAAGTTTGATATGTATTTAAGAGGATACATACTTGCTAAAAGAGAAGTTGCTTTACCTCCAACCAGTCAAGAAAGAGAATTTGAAGGTTTTCAATCATGGATTGAAGAAAAATATGGCATTAAGTCAGGTCAGTCATGGTCTAAAATAATTCTTTTCTATTCTGTAGATGAGCATGAGGCACTACAGAAATTTTTTGAATTGTTTGAAGAATACTTGAATAGGAACAAGAGTTTAGAAGTTGACGAAAATTGTGGTTAATCAGAGATTATTAAGGCGCGTTAGCCTACGGCATAACACACCCTACTAGCGTGGCAAGGCTAAAATAGTGCATTATATTGGGTTACGCAAAGCCTCCACCCAACCTACTTTTTGCAACATTTTAGCCTTGCCACGCCATTACTCGCTTTCTCAGCGCCTTTCCAGAATGCCCAATACCCTAATTTAAAAAGGCGGTAATTCTTTAAGAATTGTGAACCGAATATGATTTATCGCCAAATCACCGATGGGGATATCTTCTTTGGTTAGCCGTGTACCTTGACTTGTCACGGTTTCAAAGGTGATACCTTTACCAATTTCAATGTGATACCAACATAAGCCCATAAAAAAGCGCGTCGGATAAGGCCCACCTTCAGTTACATCATCAGGATTTGATTCCATTGGCAACCAGCCAAAATTCGGGACGTAGAATTCCAGCCAAACATGATTAAAGTCAGGTTGTAGGGGTACTCCTACTAAGTCACTATGGGGAGGACATTTATACCTACCGACGGTGCGGCAGGGGATGCCATTTAAACGAGATAGAGCAAGTAAAACTCCGACATATTCACCACAGGAACCAATGCCACGTTCTAAAACTATATCTGGCGTGTCAATGTAAGGTTTTATGCCGTAGGATAACTGATCATATACGTAGTTGCGGATGCTGTACATTTTCCGCAGCACATTGGTTTCAGTACCAATCGCTTCTCTGGCGGCACGGCGAACGATGGTACTATCCATTGCTAAATCGTCGTCATCGAGTAGGTAGCGTGTTTCTAATTCTGGCGACAATTGCGGTATATTTTCCACATCTCTGGGTGTAATGCGATACTTAATCCCTCGAACTTCCAAAAGTGCTTTCCACCCAAATATGTGCCGTTCTCCTGGGGCAAGAGAATCAAATTTAAAGACTGCTACACGCTGTCCACCGATCACTTCTTCGGTAAAGGATCTACCAATGGGTTCAACGTGTTTCACCTTTTGACGCTCAGTTTCCGATGGTAGGGCAATCCGCCATTCTACATCAGGTAAAGAAACCTCGTCTAAGGGAGCAATTTCCTCAGCATAGGACATTTCGATGAGATAGCCATTAGAGAGGGCGTAGCGGTTATCTGGCTGGTAATCATAATACAGAGGATGAATAAAAGTCCGATCGCGGAAGGTTAACTCATGACTTGGATCAGCATTGGGGTTATCTCGAATATAAGCCTCCTCTGAGGCGTAGGCGACATAAATACTTTCTTTGCCTGTTTCACCATTTTTATGAATCGCTATGCCTGTGGGAGATTCAAAGGGTGTTAGGACACTAAATTGAAGTTCTCCTGTCGCCCTATCCATCGCGTAAACTGATTGTTCGGTGCGATCGCAAATCCACAGCATTTCTTGACTAACTGCCAAATTTTCTATCCCAACGCCTGGGGCATAAAATCTGGTAATCTCTTTTCGCGTTTCGCGGTCAAAAATCAGGACGTAGCCTAGCTTTTGGCAACTGACATAAACTGCTGTTTCCCAAACCGCAACACCGTCAGCCGGATAAGGCAATGTCACAAACTCTTCCAAAACCAAAGCATTGAGGTTGCAAAAGTAAACACTATTTTCTCGGCTGACCCATAGAGTATCTTCCCACGCCGCTAAACCAGTGACATCGGTAAATTCTTTAACTTGATGGGGATTGAGAATTTTGCTGTTGTCGGAGGTGGGATTAATCTCCAGTAGATGCCCTTTAATCCTGTCAATAGCAATTAGTCTATCTTTAATGAAAGTGATGCCAGACAAGGCAGCAGCAGTAAGCGGTCGAATTGTTTTTTGCCCAAACATCTGGCTAACGGTCAAAGTAGGGAGTGTAAAACTCATAAAACCTTGTGGGAAGTGTAAAAACCTCTCATCTGGGGCTTATCGCCACGTTTAGAGCGGGTACTGACAATTATCGGTAAAATTTGTTCCAAAAAACTCTTTCGTGAGAAATAATACTATTTCAAAATCAGAAGAATTTACAAATATTAAGAATTACAGATACACTCATACAGCTGGGCGATCGCCTTAATGTAACTTTAAGAGATGGTTTTCCAGCCCTCACTAAATTATGATCGAATTCTGTAACCATTTCCTGTGAACTACACGATGTCTGCTAATTCTCTGCCTGAAACTGCCGCCGTTTGGCATAGTTTAGAAGTTGATAAAGCGTTAGACCTGCTCGATAGTAACGCAGACAGTGGCTTAACACCCCAAGATATTCAACAGAGGTTGGAAAAATACGGCCCCAACGAATTACAAGAAGTTGCTGGCCGTAGTACTTGGGAAATTCTGCTGGATCAGTTCAAGAACATTATGTTGTTGATGCTGATTGGCGTAGCTCTCATTTCTGGGCTTATAGACCTATGGGGTTGGCGAAATGGCACCCTAAAGCCTGGTGAAGTGCCATTTAAAGATACGATCGCTATTTTAGCAATTGTCATTCTCAACGGCATACTCGGCTACGTCCAAGAAAGCCGTGCCGAAAAAGCCCTAGCAGCCCTGAAAAAACTGACTTCTCCCTTAGTGCGAGTGATGCGCGACACCAGACTGGTGGAGATAGCAGCCAAGGATTTAGTTCCAGGGGATGTAATGCTGCTGGAAGCTGGGATGCAGATAGCCGCAGATGGACGCTTGATCGAACAGTCTAATTTACAAATACGAGAGTCGGCGCTGACGGGTGAAGCCCATGCTGTCAACAAACAGGCAACACTAAAATTACCAGAAGAAACAGATTTAGGCGATCGGATCAATTCAGTCTTTCAAGGAACCGAAGTCGTCCAAGGACGAGGCAAAGTTCTGGTGACTAACACCGGCATGACAACAGAATTGGGCAAAATTGCCACGATGTTGCAGTCGGTGGAAAGTGAGCCGACACCGTTACAGCGACGGATGACTCAACTGGGCAATGTCCTAGTTACGGGTTCTTTAATTCTCGTAGCGATCGTTGTTGTCGGCGGTGTGATCAAGGATCAAGGTTTTAAAAACATCCAAGAACTCTTGGAAATTTCCTTGAGTATGGCGGTTGCTGTGGTGCCAGAAGGTTTACCAGCTGTAATTACCGTCACCTTGGCACTGGGAACTCAGCGAATGGTACGTCAAAATGCCTTGATTCGCAAATTGCCAGCAGTGGAAACACTGGGTTCTGTAACTACCATCTGTTCTGATAAAACCGGCACCCTGACTCAAAATAAAATGGTGGTGCAATCGGTTTACACAAATAACAAAACTTTTCGCGTCACCGGCGAAGGTTATGCTCCCACAGGGGATTTTCAGTTAGATGGTCAAAAAATTTCCCTAGAGGAGTTTCCAGAAATTTCAGCGATGTCAGTCGCTTGTGCCGTTTGTAATGATTCGGTGTTGCAAAAAGAAAAAGGTGAATGGGCAATTTTAGGAGATCCCACAGAGGGAGCATTAGTCACCCTGGCGGGAAAAGCCGGAATCGAAAAAGACCAGTGGAACAGTAAGTTACCTCGCGTTGCCGAGTTTCCCTTTTCCTCGGAACGCAAGCGAATGAGCGTGATTTCTCAGGTGAAAGAAGTCGCCACAGGTGAAGCATCTCCCAGGGGTGTTGACCCAGCGATCGCTAGTTTTATCCAATCTGAACCTTACTTAATGTTTACCAAAGGTTCACCAGAGTTAACCTTGGCACGTTGTACTCAACTTCATTTGGGTAATGACACGGGTACTTTGACTGAAGAACAACGCCAGAAAATTTTGGCAGAAAATGACAAAATGGCGAGTAAAGGTTTGCGGGTGCTAGGTTTTGCCTACAAACCCCTGACGGAAATCCCACCGGAAGGTTCAGACGAGACATCTGAGCAAGGCTTGGTGTGGCTGGGATTGGTAGGAATGTTAGATGCGCCACGCCCAGAGGTGAGGGCAGCAGTCCAAGAGTGTCGAGATGCAGGCATTCGCCCAGTCATGATTACTGGCGACCACCAATTAACAGCACGAGCGATCGCTACGGATTTGGGAATTGCCAAAGAAGGCGATCGTGTCCTCACAGGTCAAGAATTGCAACGGATGAGTGACCAGGAATTAGAGCAAAACGTTGACTTGGTAAGCATCTATGCCAGGGTTTCCCCAGAACACAAACTGCGAATTGTCCAAGCACTGCAACGCCGGGGTAGATTTGTAGCGATGACAGGTGATGGCGTTAACGATGCCCCAGCCCTAAAACAAGCTGATATCGGGATTGCAATGGGCATCACTGGCACCGATGTCAGTAAAGAAGCCAGCGATATGGTGTTACTTGATGACAACTTTGCCACCATTGTCACCGCCACCAAGGAAGGCAGAGTAGTTTATACCAATATCCGCCGTTTTATTAAATACATCCTGGGCAGTAACATTGGCGAAGTTCTCACAATTGCAGCTTCACCCTTGATTGGTTTGGGAGGCGTTCCCCTGACACCCTTACAAATTCTCTGGATGAACTTGGTAACAGACGGTTTACCAGCCTTGGCGTTAGCTGTAGAACCTCCAGAACCAGATGTAATGCAACGTCCGCCTTTTAGCCCCCGCGAAAGTATTTTCGCTAGGGGATTGGGTTCTTATATGATTCGCATTGGGATAATATTCGCCATTATCAGTATTACTTTGATGTGGTGGGCTTATCAACATACCCATGCCCCCGGCTATGAGCGCGATCGCAATACTTGGAAAACAATGGTATTTACTACCTTGTGTATAGCCCAAATGGGTCATGCGATCGCCATTCGCTCTAATAACCGACTGGCCATTGAGATGAATCCCTTCTCGAATATTTTTGTACTAGCTGCTGTTGTCGTCACCACGATTTTGCAGCTGATGCTAGTTTACGTCCCACCCCTGCGAGATTTCTTTGGTACTCACTATCTGAGTCTAGAGGAATTGGGGGTTTGTATTGGCTTCAGTGCCTTAATGTTTGTGTGGATTGAATCGGAGAAGATATTTTTGCGGATTATGGGCAAGAAGGCTGTGTAAATTGGGCATGGGGCATGGGGCATTGGGCATTAGTTATTAATTCTTCTCCCTCATCCCCCCACTCCCCACTCCCTAC
>NZ_WBKM01000259.1 GCF_015714725.1 Nostoc sp. WHI | reverse complement strand
ACTCCCCACTCCCCACTCCCCACTCAGCACTCTTACTCGCCAGCGCCATCCAGCAATCCCGCAGTTTAGGCGACAAGCGGACAGAGGCCTATGCTTTGAAGAGTTTAGGCGGCTTGTATGAAGAAACCGGACAGTGGTCAGAGGCGCAAGACCTAACCCGGCAAGGATTAGCTTTAGCACAGAGCAGCAATGCACCAGAAATTACCTATACCTTAGAGTGGCAGCTAGGTAGATTGCTTTGGGCAACAAAAGATATTAATGGTGCGATCGCGGCGTATGATGCTGCTGTGGAAACTCTCCAGTCTCTCCGCAGAGATTTAGTAGTCAATAAGGACGTACTTAACCAAGATGTGCAATTCAACTTCCGGGACAGCGTAGAACCCGTCTACCGCCAGTCAGTAGAGTTATTGCTGCAATCCCAACAAGGAAAATCAGATGAAAAAATATTGGAGAAAGCACGAGAACGGATTGAAGCACTTCAACTAGCAGAATTGGACGACTTTTTCCGGGAAGCTTGCCTACAAGGTCAAAGAGTAGCCCTCGATCAAGTGGTAGACAAAGATAATCCCACGGCTGCCATCATCTACCCGATTATTCTTGAAAAAGAACTCCAGGTAATTGTCAAAATTCCCAAACAACCCCTGCAAAACTACACTACTGAGATTTCCCATACAGAAGTAGAGGAACTCTTAATAGAACTGCGAAAAAATCTTGTCAATCCCACCGCTACCAAAGCCATCCAAACCCAGGCGCACCAAGTTTACAACTGGCTGCTCAAACCCATTGAGTCACAATTACAAAAAAGTGGCGTCCATACCCTAGTGTTCGTCCTGGATGGCCCATTACGCAATTTACCAATGGCAGCTCTTTACGATGGTAAGCAATATTTGGTAGAGAAATATGCGATCGCCCTGAGCGTGGGTTTACAACTCCTCGACCCTAAACCGCTAGTACAACAGCAGCTAAAAGCGTTAACCGCAGGACTGACTCAACCGCCACCAGGGTTTTCCAAGTTTGCACCGTTGCTTGCCATCAAATCTGAATTCGACGGCATCAATAAAGCAGGAGTCTCGACAACTAGCTTATTAGATGGGGATTTTAAGAAAAAGAATTTAGAGAGTGAAATTGGTGCTGCTTCATTCAACATAGTGCATTTGGCAACCCACGGTCAGTTTAGTTCCCGCCTTGAAGACACGTTTATTTTGGATTTCGATGGTCAAATCAATGTCAAGGATTTCGATACTCTCTTCCGCAGCCAAGGTAAAACCGTAGTGGAACTATTAGTTTTGAGTGCTTGCCAAACAGCAACAGGAGACAGCCATGCAGCACTCGGTTTAGCAGGAGCATCTGTACGAGCTGGGGCACGCAGTACCATCGCCTCCCTGTGGCAAATTGACGATGAATCGACAGCGATGTTTGTTAGTGCCTTCTATCAAGAACTAAAAAGTGGCAAAATTACCAAAGCTGAAGCTGTCCACCGTGCCCAGCTAAAACTGCTGAAACATCCCAACTACAGAGCGCCAAGCTTTTGGTCTGCCTATGTATTGATTGGCAATTGGTTGTGACATCTCCCACCACTATAATCGGTACTCCGATTATAGTGGTGGCTTCCAAGACAATCCGGCTACTGCTTAGAAGGCTCTTGGCTTTAAAGACGAAATGACCTGCCGCCTTATTCAAAATATTTATCGCCGCATTCTGATCGCAATCCAAGATATACCCACAATTTGGACAATCATGTTGGCGTATATGCAGCTTTTTCGGAACTTTGACTCCACAACTTGAGCAATCCTGACTTGTGTCTGATGGATTCACAACAATTACCAACAACCCAGCATTTTCGGCTTTGGTTGTCAATACGGATCAATGGCAAGCATTTATAGAACAGCGATTTTCTTCGTACCAATTAAATCGGTCAGCCAACAAATAATTATATTGTGATCTGAGCATAGATAACCATCGTTCTAACTCAATCACCTGCTGTTTTGTTGGTGCTAATTTGTACTGGTAGTATGTTCTCATCTGCTTGCCTAATTCTAGTGACTAAATTTTGCCTATCTCTAGTTTTCCAAGTTTAGCCAACTCCATCATTGTTACACTGTAGCAGCCTCGGTAAGCTGCTTCTTTGCGTCCAACTTCTGCCGGTTTTCTATTGTTATCAGTGTGTTCCTGCTTCACGATTTCTATCATTTCGTCGATAGTGTTGTCGAGAAGCTGAAGCGGATCGTAAAGCCAGCGAAATTCACCCTTATCCCAAGCGTCTCTGGAAATATTAGCTCGGAATGCTGCCAATGGAGGATAAAGCCACCCTTGATGAAAGCGACCGTCAATAGTTCCTCCAGCAAAGTGTGCTAGTCGATTTAGATTTCTTGGCGACCTAGCTCTGTTACCCTTCTTTGCATTGCTGACTTTCAACTTACCAAGGTTGATGATTCCCCTCTGCATAATAAGTTCAGACAAGATGAGAATATCATATGTGTATGGAATTATACGTTCAAAGATATGTTTTTCAGAGTCTTCCGTTTTTCCAGAGTCTTCCGTTTTTCCAGAGTCTTCCATGTCCTTCGTAAAAATTCTTAAAACTTCCTTTGCTTGACCAAAAAGTTTGTTGGGATGAGTGCTGCGGTCTGGAAATACGTTCAGGTTAAACATTGCAAGATATGCTAAAACCTGAGTAATCTCAATTTCTCCGCTATCCCCTTGAAAGTATGCAATCTGCTTCTCTCCGTTTTTGCCTTGGAGAGAATCTTTAATTTTATTGAATGTACCTTTTAGGTTCTCCAAGCTAGGATTATTCACCTGCAAAGATGTATTAAGACCCTCAGCAATGCTGGCAATAAACCCAGAATCGACATCTCCAGATACGTAAATGTGAAGTCTTACAAAAGCCTCTTCAAGCTTCGGAAAAGATTCTGAATTGTTCCGAGCTTGCATAATTACTTGAGTGGTGTGACCTCCATTGACAACACCATGTTTTTTAGGATCTGTCAACTGGATTTTGACAATGCCTTGCCCACCAGTTCCTTTGTCAAACTCAACTTTTTCGGCAGTAACAAAAATCCCCTGATTCTTTAGGGCAAACATCTCAGGTTCGTCACTCAAGGTGTCAAACATTCCGTTTACAACAGTCCCTTTAAGTTCTCCTGACTTTTTCCGCTGCGGTGTTCGCGGATTAACTTCAAGCCAGTCACACCATTCTTCTGGAACCTCACTTATTTTAACAAAGCAGGTCGATAGCTTAATACTTCGCCCAGAAAATGGAACAGGAAGCGAACGAAATTCATCTGCTTGTAACAGAAAGTCTTGTTTAGGCATTATTTTGTTTCCTTACTTTTAGCAGTGATAAACAATCGCTGCTTTTACGTGCGCTGACTTACAAGCTCATAGAGACTTGTAAGTTAACCAGTGCAACCAGTAATACTGAATAGCAGTTTTTACAGAAAATGTCAAATGTCAAGTTTGGTGAGATAGTAGAGACAGTTTGGTCAGATAATCCAGCGATCACTTCTCTTGATGTCGATAGTTGTTTGTCAGGCTTCGGACGTGACTATAACCCTTTAAGGGCAAGAGTATTACATCTTCTTATCCGCCCATGATTGTTGATCTGCTGTCCAAATGCCATCAAGCGGGGTATCCGGTGAACTGCGTAGGCATAGCCCGCACTTCGGCAGTACTACCAAGTGACACTGGCTGATGAAGATTTAGATGCATGGTGAGAATTGGAAGTACTGGGAGTGTTAGTCCCCAATGCCCCATTTTATTTTTCCAGCATTCAATTTTGTGGCATAAATTTAATGAATGCGGACGATATGTACATAGCAATAACAGCATTGATCATTAAAATTACTCATGAATAACTCCACCTATCAACTAGACAATTTCGCTTTAAGATTACCGATTTCCCAAACAGCTCGCATAACTGCCCAGCATTTTGCTAACCAGCAGCCAAATCCTGAAAAAGCAGAGCAAGTCCGGCTGAATACGCTGGCTGTATGGGTAGTGAATGACTACTTAGAAATGATGGATATTCCTACTAACCTCCAAGGTAGCGACAGCTGGAACCCCGTAATGCGCCTTTGTGAGAATGTAGCTGACTTAGAGGTGCCCTCAATTGGTCGTCTGGAGTGTCGCCCTGTCCGGGAACACCAGCAGATATGTTCCATTCCTCCAGAAACCTGGGAAGAACGAGTGGGTTATTTAGCAGTTCAATTTGATGAATCGCTTCAAGAAGCGAGGCTGCTTGGTTTTATCCCTAGTGTCGCAACTGAAACACTGCCTTTAGAGCAACTCCAACCATTAGAAGCGTTTATTGACCACTTGGGGCAACTGCGCCAATCGCCAGTTAGTTCACTGGTGAACTTAAGTAAGTGGTTTACTGGTATATTTGAGACAGGTTGGCAGACTATTGAATCCTTGTGGGACGTGCCGGAACTTAGACCAGCTTATGCCTTTCGCAGTACTGAAACTTTAGAACTAAATAGCCTCAATCAACCAAAATCAGTCACTAAACGCGCAAAAGTGATTGATTTGGGAATCCAAATTCTCAACCAACCCGTCATGTTGATTATGGAAATCAGCCCCGAAAAAGATCAACAAACCAGTATTCATCTTCAATTGCACGCCACTGGCAATCAAATCTACTTACCACCAGGACTTCATCTCACCGTTCTAGATAGTTCGGGAGCAGTATTTCTAGATGCTCAATCTAGAAAATCAGACAATTACATTCAATTACAGTTTCGTGGTGAACACACAGAGCAATTTAGCGTTATGGTAGCATTGAATGATACCAGCATTGCAGAACATTTCAGGATTTGAAACATGTAGCTATCTTCCCTCTTAGTCGGTAATTTATTTAAGTGGTAATTGGTTAGTTAATTAAAAATTAAAAATTAAAACAGGCTTTTGGGGATTTTGAAAAAAGTCTGTACATGCTTGTGGAGCTTGTTATCAGACATTAGAACAGGGCATGATTTTGCACAGGGAGATAGCGACGGTCATGGGTAAGTTAGTGGTTCTGAAATTCGGAGAGGGTAGTTTTGAGCAGGGGTTTGCTGTCACCCTCCAAATTGGTGAAGAACATGAGCGGGCTGCAACAGAAATCACGGGTAAGCTACCTGCATTCCCCGAAATGCCATTGTACTATAGTCATTGGCAGTCTAGTTATCGGCAGATAGGCAATCGTTATCGTCTCCATGCTGACCAAATGCAGGTGACGAATGTATCAATGATCCAAGACTGCGAAAACACTTCCTATATTTTGCAAGCACGCTTTAACACCTGGCTGCGAGCAGAGGAGTTTCGCCCTTTAAGGGAAAAATGGTTAGAAAGATTGTCGTCCACGGAAGAAGTGCGGGTGATTTTGCAAACAGAAAATAGCCAATTGCAGCTATTACCCTGGCATCTGTGGGATTTATTAGAACGCTACCCCAAGGCTGAAATCGCCCTCTCTTCACCGACTTACGATCGCATTCACAAGCCACACACTCCAAATAAATTAGTTAACATTTTAGCGATCGTGGGTAATAGTCAGGGGATTGACACTCAGGCTGATCAAGTGTTACTACAACAGTGCAGTAACGCAGAGGTCAGCTTTCTTGTAGAACCACAACGTAAGGAATTGACCGACCATCTCTGGGGGAAAAACTGGGATATTCTCTTCTTTGCTGGGCACAGTTCCACTAACGGAAATGGAAAATGCGGACGAATTTACCTGAATCAAACTGATAGCCTCACCATTGGCGAGTTAAAGTACGCTCTCAAAAAAGCCATTGAAAATGGCTTACAACTGGCTATATTCAACTCCTGTGATGGATTGGGATTGGCGCGAGAACTGGCTGATTTGCAAATCCCTCAGATAATCGTCATGCGCGAACCTGTCCCAGACCAAGTTGCTAAGGAGTTCTTAAAGTATTTTCTCGAAGGTTTTGCAGGTGGAGAGTCTTTATATCAAGCGGTACGCCAAGCGCGGGAACGCTTGCAAGGGCTTGAGGATCAATTTCCCTGTGCGACTTGGCTACCAGTGATTTGCCAAAATCCAGCACAGATACCACCTACTTGGGATGAATTAAGATGTCCCAAAAGTAAAGATATACCGAATTTAGCTTTGCCTATCAGACGCAGATTTCAGACAACTTTGTTTTCCAGCTTGGCGATTACAGCTTTGGTTTGTGGGGTGAGATTGCTGGGATTGCTAGAAAATCAAGAAATTCAAGCTTTTGACCAGATGATGCGATCGCGTTCTAGCGAGGGAATTGATCCGCGCCTGTTAGTAATTACAATTGACGATAATGATCTGGCAATTCAAAGACAAAATGACGAATCCTTGATTGGAGCTTCCCTTTCCGAAAAATCTCTCAACAAACTCCTGGCAAAACTGAATCAATACCAACCTCGCGCCATCGGCTTGGATATCTACCGTGATTTTCCGGCTACAGACAAAAATTTAATTACTCGTCTTCAACAGACTCAGAACTTGATTGGAGTTTGCAAGGGGAGTGATTTCACAATAAACATCGGAGGGATTAAGCCGCCGCCAGAAATCCCTACAGAAAATCTGGGATTCAGTGACTTTATTCACGATCGCGATGGAGTGATCCGTCGGCATCTTTTGTTCATGAACCAGGAGACTACATCGTTGTGTTCTGCTCCTTATGCATTCAGTTTACAACTAGCCTCCCTTTATCTACAACCTTTAGGAATTCAACCAAAGTTCACCCCTCAAGGGAATTTGCGGCTGGGTAAGACTGTTTTTCCAAATTTGAAATCTCGCACTGGCAGCTATCAAAATATTGATGCTAATGGTGGTCAAATCTTACTCAACTACCGTTCCTCAAAACAAGTAGCCGAACAGGTAAAGCTAACGCAATTTTTATTTAGTCCAGTTAACGCCAGCGCTATCAAAGGCCGGATTGTTCTGATTGGTGTGGTGGCAAAGGGAGATTCTCCAGACACTTGGTCTACACCCTATGGTGCTACTTTAGATGAGCAAATGCCAGGAGTGTTAGTACAAGCCCACATGGTCAGCCAAATCCTTAGTGCTGTCCAGGATGGGCGGCCGTTGCTGCGGGTTTGGTCACTGTGGCTTGAGGTGTTCTGGATGTGGGGCTGGTCTGTGGTGGGGGGAGTCCTGGTTTGGCGCAGGCTTTCGTTACTTTGGTTAGCATTGGCAGTCGGTGTTACCTTTAGTGTTCTGTATGTAGTTTGCTATGGTCTGTTAATTTGGGGTGCTTGGGTACCGTTTGTACCGTCAGCTTTGTTGTTGGTAGCCACGGTTGTCTTGATGTCAATTTATAATTCAAACACAGAAGTGCAGGTGGAGAATAGAGAATAAATATACTTAACCGAATCGGATTCCAATAACTCTTTCACAATCCAAAATCTAAAATATAAAATCTAAAATCGTATGATGTAGGGTTTTTATGAAGTCAAATTTACAACCGATAAAATTGTTTTTAATGCTAGCTTTTAGCTGCACCAGTTTGCTAGTTAGCCAGACCTCAGTAGTGGGGAAACCGACCCCTGGTTCTTCACTTAGCGATGCCTACGGCGGGCTACGCCTACGCTCTGATGCTAAAACGATTCTTGCTCAAGCCACAACCTTTAATAAACCACCACTTCCACCTGGCCCTCCTCCGGGAGGTCGCTCTCGTGGTGGAGCTAAACGCGGGGAGTCGGCTGCGTGTCCACCTGCTGAACCTGATCTAACTGCTTTAACGCCTTTTACTGAGGAGAACTCAGTGATTAATGTCTGGGGAAACACCACTGTAGAACACCCAAATTGGTTTTTCTATGTGCCATATACCAAAAATTCGGACTATGCAGTTGAATTTGTACTGCAAGATCAGGACTCTAACGAGGTATATAAAAAAGCGATCGCTCTACCGGATAAACCAGGAGTCATCCGCGTTTCTCTACCTAGCGCTGCTCCCGCCTTGGCGCTAAACAAACAATATCGCTGGTTTTTCACCATTAACTGTGACAAGAAAAAGAATTCGCCCCCGACTTTTGTTGAAGGGGTAATCCAACGAGTCGAGCTGAATCCAGCCACAGTCAAAAAGCTAGAAACGACAGAACCTCTAAAGCGCTATGCTATCTATGCCCAAAACGGAATATGGTACGAGGCACTGACGATACTGGCTGAACTGCGTCAAAAAAATCCTAAAGATGCAACACTGAAAGCAGAATGGCAGGATTTGTTAAAGAGTATCAGCTTAGATGATATTGCAGCAAAACCGATTCTCTCGGACAAACCTTAGATTAGGAAACACAAGCCAAGATTTGATGGATGTAGAGAGGTTGCAATGCAACCTCTCTATAGAGGTGTTGTTAAGTTGACAGCAGCACTCTTTACTCAGCACTCTTTACTCAGCACTAACTAAACCATTGTGCCTGAGCAAAGCGATCGTACTCGGTTCACGACCCCGGAAAGTTTTAAACACCTCCATTGGATGCTTGCTACCACCAAGTGCCAGCACCGTATCCCGATAACGCCGACCTGTAGCTTTTATCGCTTCTTCATTTTCTAGCCCAGCTTCTTCAAAAGCGCCAAAAGCATCAGCGCTCAGTACCTCGGCCCATTTGTAACTATAGTAGCCGGCTGCATAACCACCCTCAAAAATATGTGCAAAAGCACATAAAATAGAATCTTCTGGAAGTGGTGGTAAAACGGTAGTAGTCTTAGCGATGCGATAACGCACATCCGCCGGAGTTTCATCGCTACCAGGGCGATAATGGTGGTGTAATTCCAAATCAACGCTGCTAAAGTGAATCTGCCGCAACATGGCAGTACCACTCATATAATTACGCGCTGCTAGTAGCTTTTGATAATAATGCTCCGGTAGGGCTTCACCAGTTTCGTAATGTTTAGCCATTCCAAACAAAGTGGGTCGCTCATAGCACCAGTTTTCCATAAACTGACTGGGTAGTTCCACTGCATCCCACTCCACGTTATTGATGCCTGCGGCTCCGGCATAGTCAACCTTGGTGAGCATATGGTGCAATCCATGACCAAACTCGTGGAACAAAGTTTCTACTTCATAGAAGGTCATTAAACTAGGTTTACCATCTACGGGAGGACTTTGATTACACACCAAATAAGCTATTGGTAAGCGGATAGCAGTAACATCATTTTCGGTGATTTTGGCTCGATTGATGCACACATCCATCCAAGCACCACCGCGTTTTTCTGCTGGACGGCTATAAGGGTCTAAGTAGAAGTAGGCAATGGAAGAACCAGTTTCATCAGTAATTTGGAAATAGCGGACATCCTCATGCCATACTGGGGCTTGACCATCGGCAGAGGTGACAGTGACGCCAAACAGCCGCTTGACTAGTCCAAATAAGCCGTCTAACACTTGGGGAAGCGGAAAGTAAGGACGCAATTCTTCAGAGGTAAAGGCAAATTTTGCTTCTCGTTGGCGTTCTGCCCAAAAGCTGATATCCCAATGTTTTAAATCCGTAGCTTCTGCGGCTTTCTGAGTTGCTGCAAAGGCTTTGAGTTCTTCTAAGTCTTTGACAGCAGCATCATAACTAGCGCCACGTAGTTCTTCTAACAGGGCGTTGACTGCCTCAACGTTGGGAGCCATTTTACTCGCAAGGCTCAACTGGGCAAAACTCTTAAAGCCAAGTAAATCTGCGAGTTCTTGCCGTAACTCCAAAATGCGCTCAATTAAAGGGTTGTTATTTAAATCGCCAACAGAAGCGCGGGTGATATGAGCTTTGTAAAGCTTTTCACGTAACTCTCGACGGGTGCTGTGCTGCATAAAAGGCCCGTAGCTGGGGAAGTCCAAAGTAATCCGCCAAGGGCCATTTTCTGGCGTGGCATTGCTTTCACCAGCCTCACGAGCAGCTTGGGCGGTTAAACTTACTAAGCTTGGGGGTAAACCGTCGATTTGGGCTTTTGTTGTCAGGGTTAGGCTAAAGGCTTTAGTGGCATCAAGTACATGGTTAGAGAATTTGGTAGAAAGTTCTGCTAACTCCATCTGAATGGTGTTGAAACGCTCTCTTGCTTCTCCTTCTAAGCCAACACCGGAAAGTTGTGCATCTCGAATAGCGGCTTCGACAATACGCTGTTGGGCTAATTCTAAAGTTGCCCAACTATCACTAGCGCGGAGTGCCTTAAAAGCATTGTAAATAGGTTGGCTTTGACTGAGCTTGTTAATAAATTGTACGACTTGTGGTTGTACGGTTTCATGAGCTTCGCGCAGTTCCGGGCTATTTTTAACACCCATTAAATGATTCACCACCCCCCAACTCCAGGTAAGCTGTTCTGTCAGCTTTTCTAAAGGTTCCACTAAACCACTCCAAGTAGGCTCTATACTAGCCTCCAAGGTGGCAAGCTGCTGGTCAAGTTCTGCCAGCAATTGATTGAAGGCTGGTACTACTCGTTCTGGTTTAATCTCTGCAAAGGGAGGTAAACCAGGTCTTTGGAGTAAGGGGTTGTCGGAAATAATGGTACTTGCACTCATGGTTTTGTGTGAACTGCGGATGAATAAAAACCAACAATGATTTTTATGTATATATCTTCTAATGTAGCGATCGCTGTGCTAAATAGTTTTACTATTCTGACAAAATAGTAAAAAAAGCGAGAATTACTCACAAAATTATCTTGATACGTTTGTAAACAATACCTCACAGGCAACAGTTCCAGAAATATCAGCAAAAGTCTCTGAGATAATATAATCATGCACCCATCCTCTCAACCAGGTGGCTACTTATGACTAGCCTCTTACCGAGTTCTCAATCAACAGAAGTTTTTTATCCAAGCTCGGATGGTGAACCATTGGCAGAAAGTTATGTTCATTTATATGTTCTACTGGCAACTTTAGAAGTATTAAGGCAATATTTACTAGGTCGGCAAGCAACGGTTTTGAGTAACCAGTTTCTCTATTATGCTCAGGGTTTTCCAAAGTTACGGGTAGCTCCAGATGTAATGGTGATTTTTAATGTTGCTCCTGGAGGTCGGGATAATTACAAGATATGGCAAGAGGGACAAGTGCCTGTAGTAATTTTTGAAATGACCTCGGAGGGCACTAGAAACCAAGACACGGGTTTTAAGAAGACGTTGTATGAGCAGTTAGGAGTACTGGAATACTGGTTATTTGACCCCAAGGGAGAATGGATTAAGGAGCAATTGAAAGGGTATCGGCTGCGAGGTGAAGTTTATGAGCCAATTACAGATAGTCGATGTGAACCTTTGCAGCTGCGCTTGCAAATAGAGGGGCAACTGATTAGTTTTTATCGAGAAGACACTGGGGAAAAGTTGCTGATTCCAGAAGAGTTGGCAGAGGCGCTGAAACAGGAAAGATTGGCGAAGGAACAAGCCCAAGAGCAAGTAAAACAAGCAGAGTCGCAGGTGGAAAGGTTGAAAGAACATTTACGATCGCTTGGCGTTGATCCTGATACTATTTAGCCATAGATTTGCGATCGCCTACCTCAACTTAACTAAAGGCGATGCCTATGGCGGGCTACGCCTACGCTAAAATACATAATTAATGTACTATGTCAAACAGGTAGCTTGTCAGCCAGCATGGGCGTTACATTGACTAAGCGCAATAGCTCCCCCTTCGCGAACCGAGAAGAGAGGCTCAATTTTTATGATTTTATTTGGCAACTCATCTTTTTACTCGTAAAATCGAAGACAAGATCAAGGTCAGTAGAAAAGAGTCCCTAAATTAATGAGTACGTTAATCAGTCAGGGTGGAAGAGCTATCACTAAATCTCAGATGGTAGACCGGATAAACGATATCGCTTGGCAAGCTCACCAAGGTAGCGTTGCTGCAATTATTCAGCTATTAAACGAAAAGCTAGCCAAGTCTGGTGTCAGAACTAGAGCCATTTTTTCTGATGGTGTCTTACAACTTCTGTGCGAGGCAGCTAGGGTAGAGCAACTTGAACAATCTCCCGTCGTAGAACAAATCCAGGAAATTCTTGAGTCCATCGCCCCGCGTCACATTCGCCTAGTCAATATCAACAGTCGGATTGTTCGGGAACAACAATTACTTTGGTTAAAGGAAATAGATAGCGATCGCGATAACCAATTACTTTGGTCACAGGAAATTACGTTAATTCAGCCTAATATTATAAAGCAACTAATTAAAGATTTCACAGAAGCTCAAGCTGAATTAGGAAAACCAAATTTCTCTAAAACTCCAGTCTCTCGTCCTTTAGTACTTATTAACAAAGAAAAACACAAAAATAAACCTAAAACAAGGATATTAGTGGCGGCTGGTTTATCCTCCCTGTTGTTGCTTAGTTGGGTTGTTTATGCTCAGTTAGGTAATAAACTGAAAAACCTAATGCAACTAGAAACTTCCAAATCTTTAACTACACAAAATACGAACGATAAGAAAGCCCAAACACCATCCCGTGCTGCTAACAATAGCCTTTCTGATCCATCTGATGACCCATTTGCAATATCTGTGCGAATTGCCAACCAAGCTTCTGCATCTGGTAAAACAGCTATAACTTCAACTCAGTGGTTGGAGATAGCTGCTAAGTGGCAACGGGCTTCAGATTTAATGGGTACGGTGCCGCAAAAGCACAGCCGCTATCAAGAAGCTAAAATTCGTACTCAGCTATATAAGAAATATAGCGAGGCAGCGCAGAAAGAAGCAGATAAGAGTAAATCTTAGTTTTTTCTTATTGTGAAGATTTCGATTACTGAATTGGTATTCTAGCAGTAAGGAATGGATTATTTACTTTATTTCTCGCACTTCACCCAGGCACGTAAAAAGAATTTCAATGCGTCGTTGGAATTGCTGCGTTGCCTGGATAAATCTCGAATTTTCATTTTTAATCAGTAAAATTGGCGGCGTCCCTGGATTAGATATTTGCAATATCGTAATTGTTTTGAATTAAATCTATAAAATCTGATTTAGATATATTAATTTTTACGCCTAATATCAGGTTCAGTTAAACACTTATAATATCTGTAGGTTGGGTTGAGGAACGAAACCTAACAAGTGTCGTACAAAATAATCTTGGGGAAAATTGGAAAAAAAATCGACCTAATTATATGATCAATAAGGTCGATTTAATCAAGCGGATTGATTCGTGGGGTCAATCCAAAATCTAAAATCTAAAATCCAAAATATATATGTCGCTTAACTCAGGAGTTCTCCTGTTTCTTGTAAAGAGTGCAAGCGACGATAAATACCCTCGTGACGCAAGAGTTCATCATGGCTACCCACTTCTACAATCTTTCCTTGCTCCAAAACCACAATTTTATCTGCTTCTCGCACCGTACTTAGACGGTGGGCAATAACGATGGTGGTACAAGTACCCTGAATTGATCGCATTGCCAACTGAATTGAACGCTCAGACTCATAATCTAAACTAGAGGTGGCCTCGTCAAAAATCAGTACGTCTGGTTCCACTAACAACGCCCTAGCAATTCCTAAGCGTTGTCTTTGTCCCCCAGATAACCTGACACCTCGTTCTCCCACGACGGTGTAATAACCTTGGGGTAATTGCTGCACTACTTCATCGACTCTAGCAATCCTACAAGCTTCCTGAACCTGCTCAAAACTAGCATTCGTCCTACCATAAGTCAGGTTATCCAATATGGTACCGTTGAAAACGTCTACTTCTTGGTGAACGATCGCTAGCCTTCGTCTATACTTACCCACATCCAAAGTCCGAATATCTTGACCATCAATCAGAATTTGACCTGATTGAGGTTCAAAATATCGCAACAGCAGCTTCACTAAAGTAGACTTACCAGAACCAGAACGCCCCACTAATGCCACTGTTTGGTATGGCTCAATCAACAAGTTGATATCTTGCAAAACTTGACGGTTGGCATCATATCCAAAACTGAGGTGCGACAACTCAACTTTTCCAGTAAATTTATAAGGTGATTCTGTCTGGTTGCTCTCTTTTAAAAGACTAGCTGAATCAGATGCAGTTGGCTCTTGCAGAAATTCGTGAAACCGGAGCATAGAAGAATAACGACGGGCAAAAACTTCTGCCAAGCTACTAATAGGTTCTAATTCGGCATAAGCCATGCTAGAAAGAGTTAAGGTCATGACAAAGTGACCAAGAGAAATTCTCCCATTTACTGTTGCTGCTAAAGTCAAACCCAGAATTGTAAACACACAAAACTGAATTACGGTTCTTTGCCAAGTACCCAGTATTGTATAACCTTTGTGGATACGATAATCAAGCACCGTTAGTTCACGATCCAAACGTTGCTTTTGCCGTTTCAGTTCCCTAGATTCTGTAGCAAATGCTTTCACCGTTTTGATATTAGTGATCAATTCGGAAGTGCGGCTTTCGGTGTCTTCTCCATATTTATCCAGGCGACTTTCGTACTTAATTAACTGCTGTAAACTCTTCAAGCTGAAGCTGAGAATAATTACAAAGGAAATTAGATATAAAATTGCAATCCGCCACTCAATGAGCAAGATAAAGACAAAAATTGCCAGTACACGAGCCAGTTTAGGAATCAACTGTCCGGCAACTTCAGGGTAGCTAAAAGTATGGTTAGAAATACCTCTAGCTACTCTTCCGGCAATGCGTCCAGGGTTATTTTCATCATAAAATTCTAGTGGGAGAGTAAGAACTTTGGCGATCGCTGTTTCGGTTTTTTCTCGACGCGATCTGATGGCTATATCCCAATGAAACCAATTGGTTAACCAGGGTTGTGTTGGCGCTCTCACTACGGTGACAACGAAAATTAAACCCAGTAATACACCCAAAGATAGAGTTTTATTAACTGGGTAATTGGTGATGTCCGAAAAAGTTGCGATCGCACTTTGAAGTGGTTTATCCAAGGGTTGAGCAGACAAAACGTTTAAAATCTGCCCAATCGCGTAAGGTACAACTAAATCAATAACTTCGTAAATGCTAGATGCTGTAATACTAAAAACACTCAGTTTCCAGTCAGAGCGAAAATAATTGACAATATCTTGAAATTTGGCCATGATGCACACCGTCCAAGAGCGCGATCGTGAGCTTGGAATTTAAATATTACAACTGTAATACATAATAGTCAAGGGCTATGAGTTTAAATCACTCCTTTAGAGTAGTAGGCATTTGTGCGGGGACAAATTCTAGGCGATAGCGATAGAGGGCAACTGGTCGAGAACCAGCTTTAAAATAATCTGGATCTTGGGGTGAAAGATAGACAGCAGTAACTTGATCTGCCTCAATCACTGGATTAGCTGTAGGAAGTTGATGGTAAGCGGTGGTAGATTCAACAGAGTTGAAATATGGGCGTGAACCGCCTTTAAATAGTTGTTGAAACACTTCTGTGGTGATGAACTTGTCATTAGAGGTAGTTTCTGTAGCCCGTGCAGTGACAATGGAAACTAATTGGTGGCTGTTACGCAAGAATGTAATTTGACGATTAGGCGAATCTGGATCTACTTTGACTAATAACACCGCTTCATTCCCTAAATAAGCCCGTGCTAAATTTAAGCTATTAAAGGCTCTATCGGCTACCAAAATTGGTGATTTATTATCTATCTGAGGGAGTATTTTTAACTTAGTAACAGGTGGTAGCTGTTTCACAAATCTTACTACAAAACTCACAGGCTGATTTAATTGTCGGCGATTACCTTCAAACCCTGGAGTTACGATATCTGGTGCTAAAGGTGCGGCTAAATCTACTAAAGTACTGGTAACTTGCCAAGAACCAGCCATCCATTCAGGATAAACCAAATCACCCAAAGCCGATTTCACTGAAGTTAATTTTTCCCATTGAGGAAAATTTGCTAACCGTTCAGATAATTCTCCGGCAAGAGCTTCGCCACTCCCCAGTAGGAAGAAAACCAGCAAGCAAAAACTCCAAATTACCTTCATTACAAGCATTAGTAGTTTTATATTTAACGTTTATTATTTATCGATTAAAAATTAAAAGTTTGTAGTAAACGCTTTAGCGTTTACTACAAACTAATCACAAAGCTTTGGTTTATATAGTTCAGTTTCTTTGCACTTTAAATTTCTGCTGGTAAAGGTTGCCAAATATCCCCATATTGCTCCCGTAAACCTTGCCAAGCTTCCACCTGTCCTGGTTCATATTCTCCCGGTTTACCCCATTGCAAAAATAGGCTTAAAGCAGATTCCTGTTTATCATCTAAAAACCGAATAGCATAGGTTGTAAAATTGCCTCTCTTCGCTTCACCAGTTTCAAATTTCACTTGAATAATTTTGTCCATATTCAAGTGAAACTCAAAACCTTCGGTGTGCATATTTGCATACTTACCTTTAGGCAACTCCGCATAAAATAACTTTTCTATTTTGCCTCGTGCTTCTAATACAGCAGCGCTGCTAGTGACAATTAGACGCAAAGTTCCAAGATTCTCACAAGCTGCTAAAAATTCTTTTAATGTTGTGGTCATTTGTCATTTGTCCTTTGTTATTTGATATTTGTCCTTTGTCCTTTGTCCTTTATTAGTTTTTTTACTAATGACCAATGACTAATGACTAATGACTATTTTTCGTATTGTTCATAAGCAGCGACAATGCGCTGAACTAGAGGATGACGAACGACATCTTTTTGGGAAAATTCGCAAAAGGCAATGCCTTCAACGGGTTTTAAAACTTGTAAAGCCACTCCCAAACCGGATTGTTGGTGAAGTGGCAAATCAGTTTGTGTCATGTCGCCTGTAATCACCATCCGAGAACGGAAACCCAAACGAGTCAAAACCATTTTCATCTGAGCAGGTGTCGTATTTTGAGCTTCATCCACAATTACAAAGGCGTTATTGAGGGTACGTCCCCGCATATAAGCGAGTGGTGCGACTTCAATCACACCGCGTTCCATCAAACTGGGTACTTTTTCTGGATCGATAAAGTCATAAATAGCATCGTAAAGTGGGCGAAGATAGGGATTAACTTTCTGCTGTAAATCTCCAGGCAAAAAACCGAGTTTTTCACCGGCTTCGACGGCAGGGCGAGTTAAAATTAGCTTTTCAAACTCGTTGGCAAGGAGTGCTTGCACGGCGACAACCACAGCGAGATAAGTTTTGCCGGTACCAGCAGGGCCAGTGCCAAAGGTAAGGTCACGCCTACGGAGTGCGTCGATATATTGACGCTGGCGGAAGGTTTTGGCACGGACTTCTTCACCCCGGCGACTCTTGGCGAGGACATCTCGCTGTAAATCTTGCAATTCCCCTTGCCGATCGCTATCTAGGGCTTGACGAGCTGTTACAATATCGGCACTGGAAATAGCAGTGCCTTTAATCCAGAGGTTTTCAAGCGATCGCACTAATCGAGAAGCTAGGTCAATTTGCTCTTGGGTGCCACAAATCAGTAATTCCTGTCCGCGTAATACCAAGCTGGCTCCTGTTTGCCGGGATAGGCTTTTGAGATTTTCTTCTCCATCTCCCGCAAGAGCGATCGCGCTGGCAATATTCGGCAGCTGAATTGTTAAAGCACCTGCCATAGTATTTCTTAATTCGTGAGGATCTGTGTTTGACAAAGGTTAATATTTTCTCGCCGAGGCTAAAAGTACACTTTTATTAGTTACATTTTGTAAAAATATTTGCAACAAATGAATCGGCTGTAAGGGCATACAGATGTACGCCCTTGCTGGTGAAGAGGCTAAACAAAGATCCAAAAATCTTTTTGCCACTTTCATCTTTACAAAAATTCTGAGCGGTTATAGTAACCTCCGCTCAGACTTGCTATCTAGTTTTAACCTAGCGGACGCGGGGTTTAACAATGGGTTTAGGCCCATCATTTCCGCGCGGTTCTCTTCTCGTTGGCGGTGGCGATCGCTCTTCTGTCTCTTCATCAAAAGACATACCCTCTCGCTCTGGAGTGGTGCTGCCGTAGACATCCAGGTATACTGATTGCCCAGCTGCGGCTGCGGCTGCGGCGATTACTGTCCGAATCGCCTGAATATTGCGTCCCCCTCGACCTAACACTTTCCCTTTGTCTGTGCTTTCAAAGGCGATGCGAACCCAAACTCGGTTGAGGGTCTGAGAAATTTCACAATCGACGCTTAAAGTCTCTGGAGATTCCAAAAACGGATGCACTAAAAACTGAACCAGCCCAACATAATTGGGACTAGCTGGGGATATTGTTCCGAAATTATGATGCGGCTGTGACACTGACCTGTTCAAAAACATTGGCTTTTACTAAAATGCGGCGAACGGTATCAGTGGGTTGAGCGCCTTGTTGTAGTCGCTTGACGATGCCGGGAACGTCTAGTCGCACTTCATCGGTTCTGGGGTTGTAGAATCCTAACTCTTCTAGGGGACGGCCATCGCGGCGAGCGAGGCTGTTAATGGCGACGATGCGGTAACTTGCTTCCCGCTTTTTACCGAATCGCTTTAGGCGCAGTTTGACCATGATTGAAGAATCATTCTCCTGTTGTTTTGATATTAGTTAACGGCTAGTTGGTGAAGAACTAACCTAAATTTGGCTGCTGCCGAGAAATTTAGGGTCAGCTTTCTCTGCTGATAACTTCTGAGGCTGAAATGCTAATTTTAGCACTGCCTAGCATTTGATGCTATTTGTCCTTAATTGAATGACTAAAGATTACCAAAGCCTTTTTTCTTTTTCTCTTTCTTTTTCTTTTTGGTGGCTGGAACACCATCGTAACCTCGCCATCCGGGGGCTGCGGGACGATTACCGGCACCTGCAAAGGCATTACCCATACCGCCACCACCGCCGAACATTCCCGGCATTCCAGAGAAGCCACCTTGACCCATTTGCTGCATGAGCGATCGCATTTTTTGGAAATCACCCACCAGTTTACTGACATCGGACTCTCTATAGCCGCAGCCACCAGCGATTCGCCGCCGCCGACTGGGAGAACTGGCTAATAAATCGGGGTCTTGGCGTTCTTGGCGAGTCATGGAATTAATCATCGCCTCACAGCGTTTCAGCTGGGTTTCTCCTTGTTTGAGTTGATCATCTGAAATCTTGTTCATCCCTGGAATCATCTTGATGAAGCCTCCCAGAGATCCCATATTTTTCAACATCCGCAACTGCTTGAGAAAGTCAGTAAAGTCAAACTTCGCTGACAAGATTTTCTCTTGCATTGTCTCTGCATCTGCTAAGTCAAATTCTTCCTGGGCTTTTTCTACCAGGGTCAACACATCGCCCATACCCAAAATCCGCGATGCCATGCGATCGGGATAAAAGGGTTGCAGTGCCTCGACTTTCTCACCCACGCCCACAAACTTAATCGGCGCTCCCGAAATCTTTCGCACTGACAGCGCTGCACCGCCACGGCTATCACCATCCAGCTTGGTGAGAATCGCCCCAGTAATTCCGATCTTCTCATGAAAGGTGCGGGTAAGATTGGCTGCCTCTTGACCAGTCATCGCGTCCACTACCAACAGAGTTTCATGAGGTTGGACAGTTGCTTTGATCCGGGCTAATTCCGCCATCATTTCTTCGTCAATTTGCAAGCGTCCAGCAGTATCAATAATTACTGTATTTACGCCTTCTGCTCTGCCACGCTCTACACCTTGTCGAGCAATTTCTACTGGATCGGCATCGCTTCCTAGTTCAAATACTGGTACGTCAATTTGCTTACCCAACGTCACCAGCTGATCGATCGCTGCTGGGCGATATACATCTGTCGCCACCAACAAGCAGCTACGATCTAATTTTCTCAAATGTAAGGCTAACTTAGCGGTAGCTGTGGTTTTACCAGTACCTTGTAACCCAGCCATTAGCACAATAGTAGGCTGTTCCTGGGCTTCTACGATGGGAACATTTTCTTCTCCCATCACCTGCACCAGTTCATCGTGAACAATTTTGATAAACTGTTGGTCAGGTCGCACGCCGGTAATCACCTCGGCTCCCTGTGCTTTGGCTTCGACTTCGCTAATAAAATCTTTGACTACCTGGAGATTGACATCTGCTTCCAACAAGGCGCGGCGCACTTCACGCAAAGCATCTTGAATGTTGGATTGAGAAATTTTGTCCTGTCCCCGTAGTTTTTTCCAGGCGGATTCTAAACGGTCAGATAATGCATCAAACATAATGTAATTACAGGTAATTCGCCAATGGGAACTCTAAATCGCTGATGAATGCGTTGGCGTAGTCCACCGCAGGCGATCGCAAATTTCCGCTAAAGTTTAAACGTGCTATTTACCAGCTTAATAGTTTTCACCGCGACTGTAGCAACCAGATACCTAGCTTTATTGAATATAAAAGAAGATTGAGCAGCCAGTAAAGTAAGGGTAAGAATGGTTATTGTACAGCGACAACCTACATCACATATCGCTATGACTAGCAACACACTGCTTCAACCCACAGAAATCATCCACCTATCGGGTATCAGTTGGCAAACCTATGAAAATTTGTTAACTGAACTTAGTGCTACCCGCCGCCTCCGGCTTACTTACAATCGAGGTACTTTAGAAATCATGGTTCCTTCACCCGAACATGAACGATATAAAAAAATTGTGGGTCGATTTGTCGAAACTTTAGCGGAAGAACTAGAAGTTAGGATTCAGCCCCTTGGTTCTACTACTTTCAAACGTCCAGAACTGAGTGGTGCAGAACCAGATGAATGCTTTTACATTAAAAATATCAATTTCATTAAGGGCAAAAAAAGAATTAATTTGCAACAAGATCCCCCACCAGATTTGGTAGTGGAAATTGATATTACCAGCAGTTCTAAAAATCGCTTTGAAGTCTACGCTGATATGGGCGTACCAGAGATTTGGCGTTATGATGGCAGTATTTTTAGTATAAATATTTTACAAGATGACAAATATATAGCTGTTGACCAAAGTTTAGCATTTCCTAATTTGCCTCTAACAGAAATTGCTGATTTTTTACAACAGGTTGAAGAAAAAGATTATTTAGATTTGGTGAGTGATTTTCGCAATTGGGTTAGAAGTAAAATTGATTTAAATTAATCAGCTAAACATCCAAAAACCAAAAACTTCTCAAATACTGTCAGATAGTTATGATTACTAATACTCTGATCCAACCTCTAGAAATCATCCACTTATCGGGTATCAGTTGGCAAACTTATGAAAACTTGTTAACTGAACTTAGTGCGACTCGCCGCCTCCGGCTTACTTACAATCGAGGTACTTTAGAAATCATGGTTCCTTCACCTGAACATGAACGTTACAAAGAAATTGTGGGTCGATTTGTCGAGACTTTAGCAGAAGAGCTAGAAGTTAGTATTGACCCTCTTGGTTCTACTACTTTCAAACGTCCAGAACTGAGTGGTGCTGAACCAGATACTTGTTTTTACATTCGGAATCTGAATGCAGTTAAAGGTAAAAAAAGAATTAACTTACAACAAGATCCGCCGCCAGATTTGGTAGTGGAAATTGATATTACTAGCAGTTCAAAAAATCGTTTTGAAGTCTATGCTGATATGGGCGTACCAGAGATTTGGCGTTATGATGGCAGTATTTTTAGTATAAATATCTTACAAGATGACAAATATATAGCTGTTGACCAAAGTTTAGCATTTCCTAATTTGCCGATTCTAGAAATTGCTAATTTTTTACAACAAGTTGGGCAGAAAGATTATTTAGAGTTGGTTAGAGAATTTCGCATCTGGGTTAAAAGCCAAATTCAGCGAAATTATGAGTAAAATTTTCGTAATATTTATAAGTTAAGTAGTTAAAATAAACAAACTGCCTTCCGACACCCTCTTTATTTCTCATCTGAAAACAGACTGGAGACTCAAATGACGCCAGCAACAATTGCTACACCCACAAAAGAATCACCCCTGTTGTTTAAAGAACTGACCTGGAGAGAATTCAAAGCAGTTGAGCAGTTGCTAGACCGTCCAGGATATCGGTTATCTTTCCTAGATGGAGTTTTGGAGATCAGAAGAATGCCTGGAGAACCACACGAAATCGTTAAGGAAAGGCTCGGCGCCTTGTTGGAACTTTACCTACTCATGACAGGGTTTGACTTTACTCCAACTGGCTCAATGACCCTGGAAAGTGAATCGGGTGCTGTCAAGCGAGAAGCAGATAAATCTTATAAACTTGCCCCTGGTCGAGTGCGTCCCGATTTAGTGATCGAAGTGGTGTTTTCCAGTGGCGGGATCAACAAACTGGAGGCATATAAACGGCTCTTGATTCCTGAAGTATGGTTCTGGGAAGATGGGGTGTTAGAAGTTTATCACCTGCGGAAAGAGGGCAACGCACTTGACTATGAAAAGGTTTCCAGTAGCGAAGAGGTTAAAGGGATCGATGTGGATTTGTTGTTACGTTGCATTAATATGGTGAATCATGTTGATGCTATCAAGACTTTTCAGCGATCGCTTCAAAAATAGCTGGTAATCTGTTTTAATTTATAGTTGCGCGATCGCCTTAGTACAGCTTTGCATTAATTATTTTTAAACGCAAAGGGACGCTGAGGAAAGCGCAGAGGTACGCAAAGGTTTTTTAAGAGGATTGGTTACGAATTTGCGAAATTCTGCACTTAGTCGAATATATTCCGATTCACTGGAGCAAACAGCCTAAAATTGGTATTGAATTATAAGTAGTAACAGAGAATATGTCGGGTGCGATCGCAAAAAATCAAACTTCTATAGTTAAGTCATCAAAGGACTCCGATACTTGAATACTCGCTAATACTACCCTATCCCTGCGATCGCTAAGTCGTAATATTATGAGTTAGATGTCTATGAGAGCCAAGATGTCGCAGCGAATTAAAGTGTATTCATACTCGATATATCACTCAGCAAATTCATATATTGGGATCGCTCTTGCCGAAAAATCTTTGCGGGGATTGCCAGTTGATATTGAACGACGACCAATCTACATACCGAAGGAGCGAGGTATAAAGGTAGCAGAGTTACAAGAACGAAGTGAAAGCGCCCTTTTATCGTCGTATCACAAAGAAGATTGTCTGCGGTGGGCGAAAAAGTACGGCATTGAAATTCGGCTCAAGGAGCTTACTATCGTTGTCGTCATCATCTTTATCTTTACTATCGTTGTCGTCATTACTCTTATGGTTCGGCTGCGCTTGGTTAGGTTCTAGGGCTGGTTTTTGTTGCTCAGTTGGAGCAAGTGGGTTAGGTGCTTGAACAACACAGCTAACTAATCCTCCAGAAATTAGCACCAAGTTCACAATAGCAAAGATGCGCCTGAAGATTTTTAGCTTGATGTTTCCGTTTGATGCTTTCATGAATACACCCTTTGCAAGTAATCTTGCTATCGAGTCGCGGTGAAAGGTGAAAGTGTATTTTAACAGGGCGATGTCTACGATGTGCTACGCCTACGCATTTTTCTTGCCGGACAACTAATCATCGTAATTCGTCAAGTTAAAAAACGGTGGGTTAATTTGTACAAGTCGATGCAATAGCATTGCAAGTTAATACAATGCTATTGCAAGTCGATGCATCAACGTTGCAGGTTGATACAATGCTATTGCAAGTCGATGCATCAACGTTGCAGGTCGATACAATCACATTGCAAGTCGATGCATTAACCTTGCAGGTCGATACAATGCTATTGCAAGTCGATGCATCAACGTTGTAAGGAGTTGCGTTGAGAAAATGTTCTAGACAATAGTGAAATTAGCGGCAGTCAACGTTGTGGTATTGATGCCAGTCAGCGTTGCTAAGATTTCATCAGTAGCCTTGACGATGATGTTGTGACCGGAGAAACTCAGCTTACTGAAAGTCAGACCACCAGACAAGCCAATCAAGTCATAACCCTTGTAGAAGTCGGTAATAGTATCAGTACCTTGTTTTGCAGCCAAGACAAATATATCATTGCCATTGCCACCAGTGAGGATATCATTACCAAAACCACCAGACAATTTGTCGTTGCCATTATCGCCAAAAAGCTGATCATTACCATTGCCGCCACTGAGGGAGTCTTTGCCATTGCCACCATTGACAATATCATTACCAGGAGTGCCAACAAGATTGTCGTTGCCTTTGCCACCAGAAAGGCGAGTGCCTACTTCGACAGTAACCTTAGCAGTGCTGCTGAGTTGGCGATCGCTGATTGTGTATTTAAAGCTAGTTGTACCACTAAACCCTTGAGTTGGGGTAAACACGATAAAGTCATCTGCCGAGTTAGAGGGAGTGCCATTATTTTTCAGCACCGCAGTCCCGTTAATTGCACCACTAACGCTAGTGATGCTGAGGCGGCTGCTATCGATGTCGCGATCGTTAGCTAGCAGAGTACTTGCTTTAATGCTAACGGCTGTATTTTTGGCTGCCGTAACAAGATCATGGACAGCAACGGGTGCATCATTCACCCCTCTGATAGTCAGACTGACTTTAGTTGTGCTAGTAGCGATACCATCGCTAATTGTGTAACTAAAGGTGTCTTGTCCATTTTGACCTCCAGCCAAAGCTTCAAATTTAGCGTTGGGGTTGTAGGTCAAAGATTTATCAGCATTGAGAGTCACCAAAGCACCAGAACCCAGAGTAATAGGAGTGCCAACAGTCACACTACTACCGTTGATATTTGTCACCGTTAAGGGGTTGCCATCTGGATCGCTATCGTTGGCTAAGACTGAAATTTTAACCGCAGTGTTTTCATTAGTGGTAGCTTTGTCGGCAACTGCCACTGGAGGTTGATTAGGAGCGATCGCAGTCTCAGAGCCAAAGATGACGTAAGCCTGTCCAGCCCCAGATGCAGCACCAGTTGCACCCACAAGCAAGTCATCAAAGCCATCGCTGTTGATATCCCCAGCACCACTGACTGATATGCCTGAGATATCATTAGGATTAATACCGTTGATGATAAAGCCGTTGTTAGGATGAAGGTTGGAGAGGTCGAGGCTGGAACCAAAGCCGCTAGTGCTGCCAAAGACTACGTAGCTCTGCCCAGCAATAGATAAGGCAAATGGTGCGCCGATAATCAGGTCAGCGATGTCGTCGCCGTTAACGTCCCCAGCCGCACTGACTGAGAAACCTGAGAAGTCAGTGTCATTGACAATCCCGTTGATTGCAAAGCCGTTGCTGCCGTCCAAACTAGAAACCTCAAGGGTGGCACTAAAGCTGCTAGCGCTGCCAAACACCACGTAGCTCTGCCCGGAACCAGGTGCACCAATAATCAGGTCGTCGATGCTATCGCCGTTCACGTCTCCAGCCGCACTGACTGAGAAACCTAAGGAGTCAGTGCCATTGCCGTTGATGGCAAAGCCATTGCTGCCATTTAAGGTTGAAAGGTCAAGGCTGGCATTGCTGCTAGCGTTGCCAAAGACCACGTAGCTCCTTCCTCTACCAACTGCACCAATAATTAGGTCGTCGATGTCATCATTGTTAACATCCCCAGCGCTGCTGACTGAGTTGCCTGATGAGTCCCCGGCACTGCCGTTGATGGTAAAGCCGTTGCTGCCATTTAAGGATGAAAGGTCAAGGCTGGCAGTCAAGTCGCTACTTCCAAACACTACGTAGCTCTGCCCTGCACCAGAGGCAGCACTGGATGCCCCAATAATTAGGTCGTCGATGCCATCATTGTTAACGTCCCCGGCATTGCTGACTGACCTACCTGATGAGTCGGAAAAGCCATTTGCGTTCCGACCATTAATGCCGTTGATGATAAAGCCGTTGCTGCCATCTAGGGATGAGAGGTCGAGACTGGCACTTAAACCGCTACTGCTGCCAAAGACTACGTAGCTCTGCCCTGCACCAGAGATGGCATTTGATGCCCCAATAATCAGGTCGTCGATGCCGTCGCCGTTAACGTCCCCGGCATTGCTGACTGAGCCGCCTGATGAGTCCTCGGCACTGCCGTTGAGGGTAAAGCCGTTGCTGCCGTTCAGGTCGGAGACGTTTAAGGCGCTATTAAAGCCGTTGGTGCTGCCAAATACTACGTAGCTTTGCCCTGCACCAGAGATGGCACTTGATGCGCCGATAATTAAGTCGTCGATGCCGTCGCCGTTAATGTCTCCGGCACTGCTGACCGATGTGCCTAAGGCATCGGTGCCACTGCCGTTGATGCTAAAGCCGTTGCTGCCGTTCAGGTCAGAAAGGTTGAAAACTGTGGGATTAGATACCATTACTATTGATTCCTATTTTGTTTCGTAATCAGCTAATAAACATTTGGTGTTGTATAAAACTAAGGCTGGAGGCGTTTACTACCAGCCAATCATTTTGGACAAATAAATGAGGATTTATACAAACCAGATGTACAATTTCAGACTATACATGGTCATATCTGTCTAAAGATAGGTGATTTTATACATTAATCAAAGTTAGGTACAATATATTTTTGGTTACTTGAATCTCGTTTTACGGATTTACAAATAAGCATTGATATGATTATTCTTTGAGGAGAGTTTTATGGGACAAATCATTACTCAGGTTGATGCTTTCACAAGTACAATCTTTGCAGGAAACCCTGCTGCTGTGTGTGTTTTGCTTACTAACCAAGATGATGCTTGGATGCAGAACGTAGCGCAAGAGATGAATTTATCTGAGACGGCTTTTCTAGTCAAACAAAACGATCGCTTCAATCTGCGGTGGTTTACGCCAACAGTAGAAGTGCCGCTTTGTGGTCATGCAACCTTAGCTAGCGCCCATGTACTTTGGTCAGAGGGGCATCTATCACCTGATGAAGTTGCACGTTTTGATACTAAAAGCGGAGTGCTGAATGCTAAGTTGCAAAATGAGTGGATTGAGTTAGATTTTCCCGTAAATCATTCACAAGCTGCGATCGCTCCTCCAGAACTGGGCGAAGCTTTGGGTGTACCGTCTAAATCTGTCTTGCAGAATTCTCTCGGCTATTTAGTAGAAGTGGAATCTGAAGAATTAGTGCGGCAAATGCAGCCTAATTTCCAGCTACTAAAAACATTGCCGATTGCAGGTGTGATTGTCACCAGCACTGCTCATCCTGATTCTGAATATGATTTCGTCTCTCGCTTCTTTGCACCGGGATTAGGTATTAACGAAGACCCGGTGACTGGGGCAACTCATTGTTGTCTCGCTTCCTTCTGGCGCGATCGCTTGCATAAAGATGAGTTCTTAGCTTATCAAGCATCTAGTCGCGGTGGAGTAGTAAAAGTTTATTATGATGGGGGCGATCGCGTCTTTCTCAGTGGACAAGCGGTAACTGTTTTCAGAGGTGAGTTAATTACCGCTTAAACCCCAATATGCTTGGGTTAAGATCCCCCCGCCTGCGGCGACCCCCTTAAAAAGGAGGTAAAAGAGATGTTAGCCCCCCTTTTTAAGGTGAAGAGGCGATCGCTAATGCCGCCCCAACTCAAGTAAAAGAGATGTTAGCCCCCCTTTTTAAGGGGAGCCACTGCGGTCTTGGGGTCTCCCCAAGTGAAGCAAGTGGCGTGGGTTGGGGGGATCTCCAAACACTAAATATCACCAACACCAAGCGTATTGCCTTAAATTTATATTACAAATCAATCGCATCCGGCAAAAACTCAGCATCAAGAACTTGGGCAATAGAATAAGGACACTCCACCGGAAAGGTATTTATTGGTAGTTCGGTTTCATTACTAGCAGCTTTCAATCCCCGATGGTAACACTGAGCTATAACTTCTTCTGGGTAAGACTTGAGGCTGGGACTCTCTTGCAGCAAATCTGCAATCCGGTTGCGTTGCTCATCAATCGTATTTCGCCAGGAGCTACTTCGTAAACTAGACTGATGTTGCCACTTGAGCAAATGCTGTAACAATACCTCCAAGCGGTTTTTTAACTCCCGCCGATCTGAGCGTCCCAAGCTTTCAATCTCCTCAATCACAGCATCCCAATCTACTTGTCCAAATTGTCCAGCCCGAATCAGTTGCACAGTTTTTTCTGTCCATGCTACAAAGTCTGTCTCATACAACTGGGCTGCGCTTTTTGCAATTGGGGTCATGATCTGCTTGCAATCCATTGTGGACGAGCTAGATTTAAAATATTTTACGCCCATCTTAACGTCATTATCGTATCTCCTTAATCACTTACAACTTTTCTTCGTCCTCGTTCCTATGCTCTGCATAGGAATGCCTTCATTGAGACTCTGGCTCAATGTCTTACTGGAGGCAGAGCTTCTAATCAGCCATTATACAGAGTAGGGAAACGAGAGAATAGAGTTGTCGGTCGATGCAATAGAGTTGTCAGTCAATGCAAATACTAAACCGCAAGAGCGTACTTTGCTAAAAAACAACTGTCACAATATTTAAAGAAGCTTATACTATAATTTTAAGAAATGTCTTCCAAACACAGAGATAATAAAAGTTTGCTCACATCTCGTGACTGGCCAATTGAGCAATTACCTGGATTGAGTCCAGAAGAACAATCTCAACTACAAAATTGTGGAATTACCACCACAGTAGCGCTAGTCAAACAAGGGAAAACTCTAGAGGCAAGGGTAACGTTAGCAAATAAATTACAGATTCATCTTCAGTATGTAAATAAGTGGATGGCTTTAGCTGACTTAGCACGAATTCCCAGTGTAGGTACACAATATTGTGGTTTATTGCTACATGCAGGTATTGCTTCGGTGGCACAGCTAGCTGAGACTCCGACTCACAGATTACACAGACAGATTTTGCGCTTGCAAGTGGCAACAATGCAGCGACGAGATATGTGTCCAGGGATTGAGTTAGTCCAACAGTGGAGTCAGCAAGCAAAGATAGTGCTGAGTAAAGAGTGGGGAGTAGGGAGTGGGGAGTGGGGAGTAGGGAGTAGGGAGTAGGGA
>NZ_WBKM01000248.1 GCF_015714725.1 Nostoc sp. WHI | reverse complement strand
CCACTCCCCACTCCCCATTTATTATGAACATTCAATACAACTTTGATCAACCAGTTCTTTTGCAACAAACTCCTACTTGGTCAAGAGCGATCGCTAGTAACTTGGTTGCTAACGTATATATCACCAACCGCGACATCGGCTTTGTCAAAGAAGGGCAACAAGTGGATGTGAGAATTGATTCCTTTCCCTTCCAAGAATATGGTGATATCAAAGGCGAACTAATTGAAATTGGCTCTGATGCCTTACCTCCAGACCAAGTTTATAATTTCTGGCGCTTCTCAGCAAAAGTCCGCCTACATGGACAGAAGTTACTGATTAATCAGCGTCAAGTTCCATTACAATCAGGGATGTCTATTAATGCTAATGTGAAGTTGCGTCAGCGCACCATTATGAGTATCTTCACTGATTTCTTAGTGCAGAAGACTGAGAGCTTAAAGTCCCTCCGTTGAACAAAATCGGGCGTTGCATAAATGCGGGATGAATTGAGATTTTTACTAATGCTAAAGATTGATTCTACCCTTCGGGAACGCCAAGGGCGAACGCGCCTTTGCGCCTTTGCGCAAAACAAAATTCACCCCATCAATCAGCAATGCCCAAAATCCTTTTCCACGCTTCCAACGGAAAATGTAAAGCTGTAAAGTATCCGTGAGGTGTTTGTAAAAAAGTGAACTCTTAACCAATCTATAACCTATCTATCATTGACAATCCGGTAATCTAATTTACTAGCTAAAATGGCGTGGGCAGGGGCTAATTCTCCCAAATGCGCTGATAGTGTCAAAGAAATAATCAAGGATATAGATGATGACAAAGCTTGGTTACTCAGTGTTTCAAAGCGTCACTACTGCGCGTTTGCTAGGTAAAATGTGTTTATTGGCGCTGACTGTGCCCTTCCTGGCAAGTTCCGCAATCAGTTTGGTGAATGCCAAAGAGTACAAGTACGAGCGCGAGAAAGAGTCATACGCAATCGGGCTTTGGGGCGATCTCCCTTACTCGGATCTACAAGCGGCGGGGGTTCCAAACCTGATCGCTGACATGAACGCCCAAAATCTGGCCTTCACAGTTCACGACGGCGACTTAAAGGCCGGCAACTCTACGCCCAACTCGGTAACGCCGACCACCTGTAGCAATGCCCTCTACACCCAGGCGCTCGGCTACTTCAACGCCCTGAAAGCACCAGCAGCCTTTACACCGGGCGACAACGATTGGACTGACTGCGATCGCCCCTCAAACGGTGGATTCAACTCACGCGATCGCCTCGACTACCAGCGTCAGGTATTCTTCAGCACAAAATTTTCCCTCGGTCAGCGTCGGCTAGCCCAGGAGGTGCAGACGACACCCCTGTGCCTTAGTGCAAAAGACACTGCTGTACCCTGTGTTGAGAATCGCCGTTGGACGCTCGGTAAAGTTACTTATGCGACACTCAATATCCAGGGTTCGTGTAACAACCTATGCGACATTGCGCCTGACCCGAAGGAGTACGCGGCGCGAAACGCGGCTAATATTGCATGGCTGAAAAAGACCTTTCAAGAGGCAAAGGCACGCAAATCGGTAGCGGTGATGTTAATTTCTCAAGGCAATCCGGGGTGGGATCTGAGCGACCCAACCAGAGCGCCTTTGCGTGATCCGAAGACCCTCGTGCAAACCGACGGACAGCCTGATGGTTTCCAGAGCTTTTTATTAGTGTTGCGCGATGAGGTAATTGCTTTCCGTAAACCGATTGCCTACGTACACGGCGACTCGCATTACTACCGCATTGACAAGCCCTTTCTGGATACTCAAGGCAGACGCCTCGAAAACTTCACTCGTGTCGAGACATTTGGCAACAATGCGGCGAACGGCACTAACGATGTAAATTGGGTCAAAGTGACCGTAAATTCCCGTAGCCGAGAGGTGTTTTCCTATCAGCCACAGATTGTTCCCGGCAATCGAGTCGCGGTTCCGTCTCCGTAATGCCACGCAGTTTTTAATTCTTGAGAACTGCAAACATAAAAGCCAAAAACTGAAACAGGGGGTGTGATTGAACACAGTCCCCCTGTGAGCAGAAACACCAGAGTTAAACCACTAACTACCTGAAAATAGCAGGTGGAAATGAAGCTTACTATTTAAATTTAAATAAACAAGGAAAAAAGTATGAGAAATTCCGCTAAAGTCTTATTTAAAACAAACTTTATGCTTTTTACAAATGAATATAGAAGAAGCCCTAGCAATTTTAGATACATTTCTTGAACATGGCTTAGAACATGGCTTAAGTGATGTCCAAGAAGTAATATTTCGTAAAGCTTGGGAAGGACAAACTTATCCAGATATCGCTGAAAGCTGTGGTTATGATGCCAATTATATAAAAGATGTTGGTTCTAAGTTATGGAAGTTACTTTCACAGGCTTTCGCCGAGGAGGTGACAAAAAGTAATTTTCGGTCAGTCTTGAGACGGCGAGCGCAAAGCAGCGTTTTATCAGAAAAACGACAAAGTGTGCTAGTAGGCTTAGGACAGTCTCAGCAAACAATCAGAGTGAAAAATAGAATATCAGAGTCTTCTTTAATGACAGAAAAGCTAGACGAGAGAGAAACCCCAGTCCCTAATGCCGATTTATTAGAAATTCCTGGTGGCTCAGTGCCGCTCAATTCTATTTTTTACATAGAGCGTCCGCCAATTGAAGAACGTACCTATACCGAAATCAATAAACCTGGAAGTCTAATCAGAATCAAAGCCCCCAGCAGAATGGGAAAAAGCTCCCTGATGCACAGAATTCTTGCTCATGCTAAACAGACTGGAGTACACACCGTACAAATCAGTTTACAGAGGGCAGATAGTCAAGTTTTCACTAGCTTAGAAAAATTCTTACGATGGTTTTGTGCTAATGTCAGTCGGCAGTTGAAATTAGATATTAAACTTGATGATTATTGGGATGAAGATATTGGTAGCAAAGTTAGCTGCACATTGTATTTACAGGAGTATTTGCTAGAGAAAATCGACGCTCCGGTAGTCTTAGCTTTGGATGAAGTGAATCGGATTTTTGAGTATCCACAAATCTCTAATGTCAGAAAAAACTAGAAATGTTTAGGAAAATCTCGCCGAAAAAGGTTAAAGAAGCCATCTTATGCTTTAACTACAGATTTCCATGCATGGGGTAGATTTTCATGCCATAGCGATCGCACTCAGTAACCCTAACGTTTGGGAAAACTTAAACCCTCAGAATCAGTTAAACAAAGTAATTTTTACAAATCAGATAGGATTGCTATAGTAAGCACTAGTGCAAAAGTATTCCTGATCTTTGAACTCTAGATAACTAAATGAAGTCTCAAAGGAAAGAAGCGATCGCTTATAGCGGTTCACCACTTTCTTTGATCTCCATATAAGTTATCCCTGCCATCACACGCCCCAAATACTGCCTATCTATACATTTACCATCTCTCGGATTCTTTTTTTAAATTGTTATGACTAAAAAATTTATTCACCCGCCATTGATGATCAAAAGGGTGAAGTTATTGCCAACACAAAGTTTTAGGCGTTTTATAAAAATTTAGGTTTTTAGGACTTACGCAAAACTACACGCGCTCAGGGACAATTCATAAATTGCCCCTACCACAACTTTTTAATTTTGAATTGTTGGAAATTCTTTGCCGAATTAGGTAATGATAGTCACCCTCCCTGTATCCAAGTCGTAACGACCTCCCACAATTTTTAACTTGCCCGATCGCACCTGCTCAGTTAAAAGCTGCGATCGCTTTAATCGTTCAATTTGATATTGCACATTTGCCACCACAGCGTTTTCCACCACATCACCCGGCTGATTCTTGACCTTATCCACTGCTGGCTTAATTGCCTTAACAAAAGTACCAATATCACCGAGTAACGATTCGTTTTGTACAGCTGCGGTTACAGCCCCACAACGCTCATGACCCATTACCATCAGTAGCGGACTACCTAACAACACCACCGCATATTCAATACTGCCAATCGCTTCAGGCGTGGCAATATTTCCGGCAATCCGAACATCAAAAATGTCTCCAATGCCCTGATCAAAAACAATTTCTGCCGGCACTCGTGAATCTGCACAACTAAGAATAGTTGCAAATGGATGTTGAACTTGAGCAACTTCCTGCAACCGCAGCGCAGATTGATCGGGGTATTGGGGTTGATGCTTAACAAATCGTTGATTTCCCTCCATCAGCTTTTGCAAGGCTGCATCAGGACTGAGGGATTCAGGGGAGTTTGAAGGCATTTCGGCAGCTTTAGCCTGTTCAACCTGCCAGAGTAAATCGCTAGCAGTTACCGCCATCCCAAATGCCCCGGTCATTCCTAACTTTAAAAAGTCACGACGTTCCATGAAATGCTTCACTGAATTTATAATTTTTTACATCGACGCAACACATCTGACAGAGCGAATCTCCATCACATCAGAAACGTAACAACTACCTCCAAACTTATTGAGAAGTGGTCTGAGATTTTCGATCACAGGCTTGAGTTGTTCTGGCATACAAAACGCGAGGATGTAAACATTATCAAGCAAGGTCATGTCTAAATCTTCTGTCGTTCCTCGTAATCCTTTACCAGTAACATTTTTAATTACGGCATGGCTATGTACACCCGACTTGTCTAAACTATCTAAAATTTTGCCAAGCTCAAAGGAGTTGGCAATAATTTCTATCTTTTTAACTACGTGCATATTATTACCTCCAAAATAGGTTAATTCCGTAGAGATATAACGGAATTCCCACAATAATATTGAACGGAAATGTCACTGCTAGAGCAGTAGAAACATACAGGCTGGGATTTGCTTCTGGAACAGTCATCCGCATAGCTGCTGGGACAGCAATATAAGAAGCACTGGCACACAATACAGCGAATAACAGCGAATCTCCCCGAGGCATACCGATGAATTTGGCAATCACTAACCCAATGCCTGCATTGACTATAGGAATCAGTATGGCAAATAAAATCAAGAAAACTCCGGTTTTTTGCAAGTCTTTAATTCTTCTAGCAGCGACTAGTCCCATATCTAGTAAAAAGAAGGTGAGAACGCCATAAAATAACCCTTGAGCAAAGGGTTCTAATACCTTCCAACCGTGTTCTCCTGTCAAGACGCCTATCAAAAGGCTACCGACTAATAGAAAAACTGAACTATTAAGAAATGCTTCTTGCAAAACTTCCAACCAAGCAAACTCTCGCTTTTCATCGGCGGTGAATATATTCACCAAGATCAGACCAACAATGATCGCTGGAGATTCCATTAGGGCAAGAGCTGCTACCATGTAGCCATCAAAGGGAATCCCAAGCTCATCGAGAAAAGAACTAGCGGTGATGAAAGTGACAGCACTGATAGAACCGTAGGTTGCAGCGATCGCCGCAGCATCGTAAGTATCCAGTTTCCATTTCAGGATAAAAAAGGTGTAAATTGGCACAAAACAAGCCATCATCATTGCTGCCAGGAGTGTTAGAACTACTTCCTGGGTGATGCCGCTTTTGATTAGTTCTACCCCTCCTTTAAAACCAATGGCAAACAGTAGATACAACGAAAGGAGTTTGGGCGCTGGTGGCGGAATTTCCAGATCAGACTTGACAAAAACAGCAGTCATGCCTAAAAAGAAAAACAGTATTGGCGGATTCAAAAAGTTGGATACAATTAAGCTAAAATCCATATCCATTCCTCTTTAATACTGGCTGGTGAAAACTGCAATTAAAGAAATTTTTCATCTTTAAAAATTTAACGATTAAATCATGATGTATCGTGTATTGTTACCCAATGTCAATATAATTTGTAATTGATAATGGCAAATTATTTGATGTTTGATTCCCCGTGGCTGATTTTACGACAGAAAGCGCAGGATTAACAATTTAAAATTCACGCACGCATTGAAGAGAGTTTCATACTATTCACGCCTAGACGTGGTAAAACAACATTTATTTTCTTTAAACAGTTCATAATGTAAATAAATGTAAAAAATCCTCAGACAGGACAGAAACATCTATGCGTGTAATTTTAATGACCGGTAAAGGCGGCGTGGGCAAAACCTCCGTTGCTGCTGCAACCGGACTTCGTTGTGCAGAGCTAGGCTATCAGACATTGGTTCTAAGTACAGATCCCGCTCACTCCCTGGCAGACAGTTTTGACATAGAACTGGGACATGCACCCCAAAAAATTCGCCCAAATCTGTGGGGTGCTGAACTGGATGCGCTGCAAGAACTGGAGGGAAACTGGGGGGCTGTGAAACGTTATATTACCCAAGTTTTACAGGCAAGGGGTTTAGACGGGGTACAGGCCGAAGAATTGGCAATTTTACCAGGCATGGATGAGATTTTTGGCTTGGTAAGGATGAAACGCCATTACGATGAAGGTGAGTTTGATGTCTTAATTATCGACTCAGCCCCCACCGGCACAGCACTACGCTTACTGAGTTTACCTGAAGTCGGTGGCTGGTATATGCGTCGTTTTTACAAACCATTTCAAAACATCTCCGTAGCACTTAGACCTCTGGTTGAACCTTTTTTTAGGCCAATTGCTGGTTTTTCGCTACCTGATAAAGAAGTGATGGATGCACCTTATGAATTTTATGAACAAATTGAAGCTCTGGAAAAAGTATTAACAGACAATACTCAAACCTCGGTGCGTCTGGTAACAAATCCCGAAAAAATGGTGATTAAAGAGTCTCTCCGCGCCCACGCTTACCTGAGTTTGTATAATGTTGCAACAGATTTAATAGTGGCTAATCGGATTATTCCAAGTGAAGTCCAGGACCCGTTTTTCCGACGTTGGAAGGAAAGTCAGGAGCAATATCGCCAAGAAATTCATGATAATTTCCACCCTCTACCCGTGAAAGAAGTTCCCCTATTTTCTGAAGAAATGTGTGGATTAGCTGCATTAGAACGCCTGAAGGATACTCTTTATAAAGATGAAGATCCGACTCAGGTTTATTACAAAGAAACGACTATCAGAATTGTGCAAGAAGAAAACCAATATAGTTTACAACTTTACTTACCTGGTATTCCTAAAGACCAAGTTCAACTAAGTAAAACCGGAGATGAATTACATATTACTATTGGCAACCACCGTCGTAACTTAGTTTTGCCGCAAGCCTTAGCAGCATTACAACCATCCGGGGCAAAGATGGAAGACGACTATCTTAAAATCCGTTTTGCTGACAACACAAGAGTTTAATTTTGTTGCCAGGATAATGTTTGACAAAAAGCCAAAATCTTTTTTGTAACTAGTACAGGCGCAGTTCTTTTAGCGTCTTTTTTTTATGATTTTTTGGTAAATTTTTATAAAAGGTAAATATATTTATTAATGATTTGGTCGTAGTTTTACTGAAGACAAATTGATTAAATAAATCTCAAAATAGCTTTAGATTTAATTATTTAGTTTGCAAATCATTAATTTATTTTGCTATAAGCCATGACCTCGAACCCTGAAGAAGATTTGCTCTTATGCCGCGATGAAGAAGGTTTACTACGCCGCATTACAAACCGTATCCGACGAAGTTTAGAGTTGGAAGAAATTATCACAGTGACAACAGCAGAGGTGCGATCGCTGCTAAAAACTGACCGAGTGATGATTTACAAATTTCATGCCGATGGTAATGGTCAAGTGATTGGTGAGTCAATTTACGAAAATCGATTGCCGTCGTTACTGGGACTCAATTTCCCTGCTGATGATATTCCACTTGCCGCCCGTGAACTATTTACCAAATCACGGGTGCGTTCTGTTGTGAATGTTGATACTCAAGAGATTGGTCAAAGTCATCTTCATTACTTGGAAAATGGAGAAACTAGATCAGAGAAGATCCGTTACCGCCCTGTAGATCCATGTCATGTTGAATATTTGACGGCGATGGGGGTAAAATCCTCAGTAGTAGCGCCTATTATGTATCAAGATAAACTTTGGGGACTACTGGTGTCTCATAATTCCCAAGCGCGTTTGATTTCAGAATATGAACTAGAAGCATTACAGATGGTAGCCGATCAGCTGTCAGTAGCGATCGCTCAAAGTATCCTCCTCACTCAAGCCCGCCAAAAAGCTGGACGGGAAGCGATCATTAACCGCGTTGCTAACCTACTACATTCACTACCGACGATTGTATTACAACCAGCCCTAGAAGCGGCTGTTGCTGCCTTTAATGGTGTTGGTGGCAGGCTTTGCATTAGAAATGCAGCTTTTGATGTCCACAATAGCAACCTGAGCAGTTTAACAGAATGCCTAATCCCCGGAAATACTTGTATCAAGCTTTATATCTGTGGACAGCAACCTGTGATGCCAGAACAAACTATATATCCACTGATCGAGCAGTATAGTGTCTGGCAGGAACACTACAAGTCCGGTAACTACGATGTTTGGGCGATTTCAGATATATATAACACTCCTGGCTTGCGAACTTTGCAAGTTGCTTTTCAACCAACTAAAATTCGCGGGATGTTGATGATCCCACTTCTGTATCGTCAGCATTTGCTGGGCTACTTAAGTATTTTCCGCAACGAAATAGATACAGAAACTCTATGGGCGGGGCAGCATGACAGCGATCAAAGACAACTGTACCCCCGGCTATCATTTGAGCTTTGGCGCGAATCTAAAAAGGCTCAAGCTCAAAAATGGACGGATGAAGAGATTGATCTGGCTAGAGAACTGGGTAAAAGCTTTGCTTCGGCAATTCAGCAGTATGAACTATATCAACAAGTACAAACCTTCAACGATAATTTAGAAAAACAAGTTAAAAGACGCACAGTTGAGTTACAAAAGACAGCTGAACAACAACAAGCTGTATTTAAAGTTATTACCGAGATTCGAGAATCTCTTGACACAGATACCATTTTTCAAACCACTACTAAAGAGGTTTGTCAATTAATCAAAGCCGATCGCGTTTCTGTTTATCGTTTTGATTCTGATTGGGGTGGGGAATTTGTCGGGGATTTTGAGGCTGCTAGTCCATACTGGTCGAATGAGTCCGAACTAGGTGTTAATACAGTTTGGAATGACACCTACTTACAAGACACGCAGGGAGGACGTTACCGCAACAATGAAACATCTGTAGTCGCTGACATCCACAAGATGGGGTTTGCTCAGTGTCATATCGATATTCTAGAGCAGTTTCAAATTCACGCTTTTGTGCTTGCTCCGATTTTTGTTGGGCAAAAACTTTGGGGTTTGCTGGCAACTTATCAACACACTGGCCCCCGTCAATGGAAAGCCTCTGAAGTTAACTTTCTCAGTCAGATTGCTGCCCAAATGGGCGTAGCATTCCAGCAAGCTGATTTACTCACTCAGACCCGACAGCAAGCGTTAGATTTGGAACAAGCAGCAGAACAACAACGGGTATTGTTTGAAGTTGTTGCCAAAGTTAGGGAATCTCTTAACTTAGATGTGATTTTTCACACAACCACCCAAGAAATCTGCAAATCACTACAAGCGGATCGAGTTGCAGTCTATCGGTTCCTGGCTAATTGGAGTGGTGAATATATTGCTGAGTTTGTGGGTGAGGACTGGGTAAAGGTAGTAGGTTCTGATATCAACACAGTTTGGGAAGATAGCTATTTGCAGGAAACTCAAGGTGGGCGATATCGCAACAATGAAAGCTTTGCAGTCAATGACATCTATCAAGCTGGCCACTCTGAATGCCATGTTACGGCTTTAGAGCAAATTCAAGCCAGGGCTTATGCGATCGCACCCATATTTGTCGGGCAAGAACTCTGGGGCTTGCTAGCAGCTTATCAGAACTCTGCACCCCGCCACTGGGAAGCCTCGGAAATTCAGTTCATTACTCAAATTGGTAATCAGCTTGGGGTTGCACTCCAACAAGCGCAATTGCATAATCAGGCCAAGGAGCAGACCCAAAAGTTGGCTCTAGCTCTGGATGATTTAAAGCAAACTCAAACCCAACTGATCCAAACTGAGAAAATGTCCTCACTAGGTCAATTAGTAGCTGGTGTTGCTCACGAAATTAATAATCCGGTAAATTTCATTTATGGCAACATCAATCATGTCGATAATTATACCCAAGATTTACTCAGTTTACTAGACCTCTATTTGCAAAACGGCTCTAACCCCAACCCTGAAATTCGCGATCGCTCTGAAGAAATAGATTTAGATTATATCATAGAGGATTTGCCCAAAACTCTATCCTCAATGAAAATTGGGGTTGAGCGTATCCGGCAAATTGTCTTAGGTTTACGAAATTTTTCTCGCCTAGATCAGGCGGAAATGAAGCCAGTTGATATTCACGAGGGCATAGATAGCACCTTGTTAATTTTGCAGCATCGCTTGAAAGCAAAACCGGAAAGTCCGGCTATTGAATTAGTCAAAGAGTACGGCGACCTTCCCTTGGTAGAGTGCTATGCTGGGCCACTGAATCAGGTATTTATGAATGTTTTAAGCAATGCGATCGATGCTTTAGAAGATTACAGCCAATCTCAGTCAAATCTTCATAGCAGTCAAATTACCATTCGTACTGCTGTCGGAAAAATAGAAGGCAATTTAAAGAGTGTAGTAATTTGCATTAGGGACAATGGCCCAGGAATACCCGAAGTCCTAAAGGCAAGAATCTGCGATCCATTTTTCACTACCAAGCCAGTGGGAAAAGGCACTGGCTTGGGGTTGTCAATTAGTTACCAAATTGTTGTGGAGCAACACAGTGGTATATTTAGATGTGATTCTCAGCCAGGGTTAGGTACAGAGTTTTGGATTGAAATTCCGGTGAGACAAACCACCAAATCGTAGAAACTAAAAAGTAGCTTGGAAGATCATCAGACCTCTTGCATAAATAATTTAATCAAATCGGATTGCTATATCTTGCTTTTAAGTACCTGTGCAGAATTAATTACATATTATAAGGTCATTGGGAGGCTTCCGACGCAATCCCAAAGGCCTGCGATTCGACAAACATAATTGACGGTCTGCTCAAAATTGATTTAATCAATGGTTTTGCTAAATTTGCGTTAGAAAACTTTACAGCGTGTCCCATTTCGCAGATATCACGGCTGAACTCTAAATAGATGTAACGGTAGTTAAATAATCAATGCAATATATCATCCAAATCTGAATCAAGAGATTGAAATGGGAAACCTAAGCGTATCCGCTTGAAAATCATGTAGTGATGAATCAGATGATCAGCGATCGCCCCATTTTATTTGAACCCAATTCTCAACCCAGTGATGACCTGAGTTTGTTACAAATGGTTGATTTGGTTGCTGATACATTCGGCATTCACATCCAGCCACAGCATCAAGATACATTCAAGAAAAATATCTGGACACGCATCCGCGCATTGGGATTATCCTCACTCAATGATTACTACCAGCGCTTGGTGGCAAGAAATCAACTGATTCCCGGTGCAACAGAGTGGCAAGAACTGATATCTTTACTCACTGTCACTGAAACTTATTTTTTTCGAGATCAGGGACAGATGTCGCTGCTCAAAAATCAGCTGATCCCAGAGTTGATCGAGCGGAAACGGCAGCTTAGTTTAACTCACTGCAACTTTAATGGACAATTTTATCGGCCGACATTACGGCTTTGGAGCGCCGGGTGTTCGACTGGTGAAGAAGCTTACTCACTTGCCATTCTGGTGAAAGAACTGATCCCGGACTATCAGACATGGGAGATTCTGATTTTAGGCACAGATATTAATCAACCCGCGATCGCCCTGGCTCAACAAGGAATTTACAGCGATTGGTCTTTTCGGACAACCACTCCAGAGATCAAAAATAGCTACTTTCGATCCCACAAACAAGGTTGGAAAATCGATCCCGCTATTCAAGCAATGGTCACATTTCAACCTGGAAACTTGTTGCAGGATAGCTACCCCGCTTACACATCTAGCATTCACGACTTTGATTTGATTATTTGCCGCAATGTGTTTATTTATTTTGACTTCAAGGCGATCGCACAAGTGGTAGATAAATTTTACTGCTCTCTCGCACCGGGAGGGTTTCTGCTCACAGGTCACACAGAATTACACGGACAAAAAACTGAACCGTTTCAAATCAAAAACTTTCCGCAATCTGCGGTTTATCAGCGACATAACCAACTCTACGAGAAGAGTAAAGCCTTACATCTTCTAACCCCTGCCCCCAAAATTGAGAGCAGGGAAACCGAAATTTCTAAACCTTCTCTTCCCAGCTTAGGAACGGGTTTCGATGTCAGCATAAACACTCAGCAAAGCCTTTTGGATGCAGCCAAGCGATCGCTAACTCAAGAAGCTTATGCCGATGTCATTCAAATAGCGGAACAACTGATTGCCCTTGTCCCCCAACACTTTCAGGCATATTGTTTGATAGCAGAAGCTTACGCGAATTTTGGTGATTACTCCCAGGCGAATCAGGCGTGTCAGCAAGCAATCAAGATCAACCCATTGGCAATTGAACCCTATCATTTGTTGGCTCAAATTGCCGAAGAGCAAGGAGATCATAAAAATGCAAAATTATTCTTAAAACGTATTATTTATCTTGCTCCCAATTCTGTTAATGCTCACCTGCAATTGGGTTCTATATATGAACGACAGGGAAATGAAAAACAGGCTCAAAAAATCTGGCGATCGCTTCTAGAAATTTTGGAAAATCTCCCCCAAGACCAAGCGATCGATGACAGTAGCCAAAAAACCACTGCTGAACTAAAAGCACACGTTCTTAAGCAATTAGGAATGGAGACAAATAACTGATATCGAATCATTTAAACCACTGCCAAAGGAGTAACAAATGCTTAACAATTTCAAACTGAGAGGACAAATATTTTTGGGATTCTCACTCCCCGTCACGTTGCTACTTGGCTTAAGCGGCATGATTTTTGTAGTGGGTAATCAAACTGCCCAAACTTTCAAAGAGGTAGGACGCGCTCAGGAAGCGATCATTGGAACAGACGAGATGATTTTGAGAACATCAATGATGGGTCGTCAAGCGCGGGGCTACCTCCTGGTTCAGAATAATAATCCACTGCAAGAATTTGAGAAGCAGAAACAGCTCTATGACAAGGCGGTAGAAACTACAAGACCTTTCATTGATGACCCGGGGCAGAAAAAAGTTTTTGACCGGATGCTCAAAATGGAAAATCAGTTTGATGACCTGTGCAAGGAAACCTTTCGTCTAATTGAGCAAGGCAAGCTAAAAGATGCAATAACCTTATACTTGCAAGAATCGAAAACGGTTGTTGGAGAGCTAGATCAACTGAATACAGAATTTAATCAGCATCAGCAAGAAATTTTAGCGCACTTGACTCAAACCACAACGAATTCAATGCGCTATCTAATATTTGGCTCACTGATTATTGGTCTGTTAGGGCTAATTCTTTCCAGTATAGCCGCTTCTCTGATTTGGGCAAGAGTGACCAAGACGGTGAATCGTTCGGTAGATGCGATCGCCAGTTCGGCCTCAGAAATTGCCGCCGCCGTTGAGCAACAAGAACGAACTGCTACTCAGCAAGCAACAGCCGTGAGCCAGACTACTGCCACTATGAATGAATTGGGGATTTCCTGCCGTCAGTCTGTGGAACAAGCGGACATTGCGACGATCAGCGCTCAACAAGTGTCTAATCTGGCATCCTCTGGCACGAAAGATGTAGCGCATACCTTAGAAGACATGGCATTTCTCAAACAAAAGGTTGAGCAAATTGCCGAAGGAATTCAGAGGTTGAGTGAACAAGCAGACCAAATTGGTAGCATTTCTACTTTAGTCGGAGATATTGCCAATCAAACCAATATGTTAGCCCTGAATGCGGCTGTAGAAGCGGTACGGGCTGGAGAACAGGGTAAAGGATTTACCGTTGTGTCTAGTGAAATCCGCAAATTGGCAGATCAAAGCAAGCAGTCTGCTGAGAAAATTCGGGGGCTGGTGAGTCAGATTCAAGTTGCGATTAAAGCCACCGCGACTGTAACCGATGAAGGGACAAAGCAAGTAGAGCAAGGAGTCAAAACGGCTCAAGGAACGGCTGAAACCTTTGCTGGAGTGGCTGACGCGATCAATAGTGTTTTCCTCAATAGTCAGCAAATTTCCCTAACTGCCAAGCAACAAGCCGTTGCGGTTCAGCAAGTAGTTCAGGTGATGGATAGCCTCAAAGTTGGGGCTGATCAAACGGCTTCTGGCATTGGTCAAACTAGGGTGGAAACAAAACAACTCAATGAGGTCGCGCTCAATCTCAAGGCTGTGGTTTAGCGTGAGTTCCATGAACCTCTCCCTCTCCGAAACGGAAAGGGAGGAGCAACGAAAAATTAAGCTTTTTGCTCCCCTCTCCGCGTCGGAGAGGGGCTGGGGGAGAGGTCAAATAAGACTTGTCGAACTCACGTTTCTTTAGCCGTAACAGCCGATGTCCCCCTGCTCTCCATTATCTACAAATTTAAAATCAATATCGCTATGAATCATCAATCCTATTTAATGTTTAACCTGAATCGCTCACGCTATGGCATTCCGGCTACAGCCGTGCAAGAACTCTTCTTTCTGCCAGAAGTGACGGCGATCGCAGAAACTCCTGAGACAATTTTAGGCGTGATTAATCTGCGAGGAAAGTTTCTCCCGGTGATGGATTTATATCACCGTTTAGAACAAACACGTCCCCCTTTTCAATTGACTGACAGCATGATTGTGCTGGAATGGGAGACTCAACGAATCGGAATTATCGTTAGTCAAGTAGATAGTGTGCAAGCGATCGCAGCTGATCAGATCGCTGCAAATATCTGTGGTGAGTCAAAAGAGAGTTTGCCGGATGGATTGGTAACTGGCATTGCCAACGTTGAGGAAGGCATCGTTACATTGCTTAATCCTGAGCTGTTGGTGCAATACGCCCTGATAGAGACTGCGCTTAGTCCAAATTCTGATTTTCACAACGGCTCAGACGCACCAAAACACCCCTCTGATTCAGCCTTAAATCACGGATTATATGATCATTTCGATTCCCAAGAGCGGCAGGTTTTTCGAGAGCGAACTGAAAGTCTGCGGTGTGCGATCGCTGACGAGGATTCGGCGTGGCTCTTGCCTCTGGCGGTTGTAGGGTTGGGGGGTGAGTACTTTGGGTTTGGCTTGGAAACGGTGCATGAGTTTACCGAGATTCACAAGATTACTCCGATTCCCTGCTGTCCACCGCACATTCTTGGCAACATCAATTTACGGGGCGAAATTATCACCTTAATTAACATCAATGATGTAGTTGATTTGCCGATGAAGGGAGTGCGATCGCCTATGGTGGGGAGTACATCCCATCAGCAAGCCGTTGTCGTGCGCCTGGAGCAACGAGTGGCGGGGATTGCCGTCGATGACATTTTTGATGTGACGTATATTCATCCCTCCCAAATGACTACGGCTCCAATTGCCCTGCATTCTGCCAAGGACGACTATCTCCAGGGTGTCGCACCTTATCGCGATCGGATGATGAGCATCATTAATTTGTCTAAACTGCTCACTTCAGAAGTGTTGGTTGTCAATGAAGAGGTCTAATACTAATTCGTAATTCGTAATTCGTAATTCGTAATTAACAAGGTTTTACTTAGTCTGGGTTTCAGAGTTTGTAATTGTTTCATTATTTTTGTGAAGAGGTTTAATATGCAATATAATTTCAAGCTCGGTCGGGTTGTTACCTTTGGGTTTGGTTCGGTATTTGTAGTCATGGTTGTGATTGGCATTGTCTCCAAGCTCACGACCAACAAGTTAGTGGAGTCCAATGGCTGGGTCAGCCACACTTACCAAGTTGAGGGAAATCTAGAAAATATTAGCAAGCTGCTAGTCGATGCCGAAACCGGACAGCGTGGCTTTATCCTGACCCAAAAGGCGAACTATTTGGAGCCTTACAACACATCCGTTGCCAATTTTGAGAAAAGCTTTGATGAAGTTAACAAGCTGATTCAGGACAACCCGGAGCAAGTGACACGGCTGAATCAGGTTAAGCAACTGGCAAAAGACAAAATGGCAGAACTTGCTGAAACCATTGATTTGACACAGCAGGGAAAACGCCAGGAAGCCATGACTCTGATCCTTTCCAATAAAGGCAAGCACATCATGGATGAGATTCGGAGCAAACTAGCAGAGATGACGCAGATCGAGGATCGCTTGCTGGCAGACAGGCAACAGATAGCGAAGCAGACAGCATTCATGGCAGACTTGGTTTCCTTGGGAGGAACCACGATCGCAATCCTATTCGGCTCATTTGTATTGTTCTTCATTGCCAGGGAAATTGTGCAACCGATTATGCAGGTTGCCAACGCGATCGCCTCCTCTTCTAATGAAATTGCGGCTACGGTTGAGCAGCAAGAGCGCACAGCCAATCAACAGGCAACCTCGGTCAGCGAAACCACCACCACAATGGATGAACTCAGCGCCTCTGCCCAACAGTCTGCCCAGCAAGCCGCAACTGCTTCCACCAGCGCTCAACAGGTCTTAAATTTGGCCGATCAAGGCAATCAATCACTCAGCCGCAACCTGGAAGGAATGTCTGCTTTAAGTAATAGAGTCAGTACGGTAGCAGACCAAATGTTGCGCCTGACCGAACAAACCAAGCAAATTGGCAGTATTTCCGGGTTGGTGAGTGACCTAGCAAATCAGACTAATATGCTGGCGCTAAATGCAGCAGTGGAGGCAGTCCGAGCCGGGGAACAGGGCAAAGGATTTGCAGTCGTCGCCGCCGAAATTCGCAAACTTGCAGACCAGAGCAAGCGATCGGCGGAAAAAATTAATGGGCTGGTGAATGACATTCAATCCGCCATCAACTCAACCGTTGTGATGACGGATGAAAGCACAAAAACTGCTCAACAGGGGGCGGTAATGACTAAGCAGACGGTGGAAGTATTTAGTAATGTCACCGATGCCGTCAACGGTATGGTGTTGAATATTCAGCAAATCTCGTTCAACGCCAATCAGCAAGCAACGGCGGTGCAGCAAATCTTACAGGCAATGAATGCCCTCAATAGCTCTGCCAGAGAAACAGCCAGTGGCATCAGTCAGACTCGCGTTACTACTCATCAACTCAATGATGCAGCCTCCAAATTACAGAGTGTTGTATGAAGAGTGCTGAGTTCCGAGTGCTGTTAGCGGAAAGCTAGGGTTTAGCCCGTGCTGAGTTGAAAGACCGCCCACAAGGGGCGGGGCTAAAACCCAAGTACATCAGTGCTGTTAGCGGAAAGCTAGGGTTTAGCCCGTACTTTTCTTCACTCAGCACTCAGGACTCAGCACTCAGTTTAGTAAAGGCAGGGGGCAGGGGGACAGGGAGAAATGACTCTTCCTCCTGCTGTGAAGTCACACAAATCTTTTAGAGTGAATGCGTAACGTTGATGAAGTTAATTTTTGCGGGTCAATGCAACTAAGGTGCGGGTCGATGCAATTAAGGTGCGGGTCGATGTAACTAAGATGCGGGTCGATGTAACCAAGATGCGGGTCGATGTAACTAAGATGCGGGTCGATGTAACTAAGATGCGGGTCGATGTAACTAAGATGCGGGTCGATGCAACTAAGATGCAGGTCGATGTAACTAAGATGCAGGTCAAGATACTTGTGTTTCACCGTAGCTTTAGGCTGGGGTCAATCTAACTAAAATCTAAAATCCAAAATTGTGTCACAGCAATATCTGGAAATTCTCGAACTCATTCACTTACAGGAGATCACAAAATGCAAAGCAAACGAAACTGGAGATTAAGATACTGGATTATTGCCGGGTATGCCGTTCCCGTGCTGGCATTGTTAGTTTCTGCCGGTGCGACAGTCATCAATATTAACACTGTGAACCAACGATCAGAAAATTTACTATCTTCTTATGAGATTAATTCAACAATTGATGATCTTGCTGTTAGTCTGCAAAGTGGTTCTAAGTCAACCCGAGGTTATTTGTTAGAAAAAAATCCTCAGTCGCTTGATAACTACCGGAAGGCTCACAAGAACTCCAGGGACTTTCTAGCAAAACTGATGACACTTGCCAGATCGGAACAGGAGCGACAATCTTTAACCAAAGTAGAGGAACTGCTGAATAAACTGCTTGCTTTTCAGGATGACCTGATTACAAAGGTGGATCAGGGCAAAGTCAAAGAAGCCATTGAAACCTGGAGCAAGGGAAATGTCAGCGCTCTGGTTGAGGATGTCGTAGACGTGATTGAAGAAATGCAGCAGCGAGAAGATGAGACTTTTGCAACCGCCGCGAAACAGCAGCAAGAGGCGCTCAATGTCCTCAAGTTCACGGTGATGCTAGCAAGTGGACTCTCCCTTGTGCTATCTGTTTTAATTGGCATCTGGGTCATTAGCCGCACTTCCCAACAGATGAACGCCTCTGCCAGTGCGATCGCGACTTCTACAACTGAAATTGCCACGACGATTGAGCAGCAAGAACGCGCCACCATCCAACAAGCCAGTTCTGTCAACCAAACCACCACCACAATGGATGAGTTGGGGGCTTCCTCGCGCCAGTCTGCCGAACAAGCAGAAGCCTCAGCCGCAGGAGCGCGGCAGGTATTGTTGCTGGTAGACGGTCGCAATCAAGAGGGTCAGACTAGCGAATCGAGTTTGCGTGAGAAAGTAGGCGACATTGCAACCCAAATTCTTCACCTGAGCGAACAAACCAATCAAATCGGCACGATCTCCACCCTAGTTAGTGACTTGGCCAGTCAGACTAATATGCTAGCGCTGAATGCGGCAGTGGAAGCGGTGCGAGCCGGGGAACATGGCAAAGGCTTTGCAGTTGTGGCTGCCGAAATTCGCAAACTAGCAGACCAGAGTAAGCGATCGGCGGAAAAAATTAATGTACTGGTCAATGACATTCAAAAATCGACCAATTCCACTGTTATGGTGACTGGTGAAGGCACGAAAACCGTAGAAAAGATTGTAGATGCGATCAAAACGATCGCGGTGAATGGTCAGCAAATTTCCCTGACTTCCAATCAACAGGCGATCGCGGTGCAACAAGTGGTAGAAGCGATGAACTCGCTCAACATTGCCGCCAGAGAAACCGCTTCTGGCATCAGTCAGATCAAAGTCGGTACGCAACGGCTGAATGATGCCGCCCAGGAGCTAAAAACCGTTGTTTAAAAGTGTATTGGAGTTACAGGTATGTTGAAAAATATGTCTTTGCATGGACAATTGATGGGTTCATTTTTGCTGATGGGCGGTGTCGTTTTGGCTGTAGGGTCTGTGGGCTGGCGGGGTACTCATCAATTAACTAGACATATCGACACCCTCAGCCATACCAGCCTACCCAGTATTAACGGGTTGTGGAGAATTTATGAAGGGCAGACCCAGATCCAGGCGGCAGAGCGGGCGCTTGTCAACCCTGAGCTAGCCTCCTCAGCGAGACAGTCTGAGCTAAATCGGATACAGGTAGCCTGGAAGCAAATCGACGTGGGCTTTGAGGAATATGAACCCGCGCCCCGCACTCCCGAAGAAGACAAGCTCTACCAGACGTTTAAGCAACAGTGGCAGGAGTGGAAGCAGGATCATTCTACATATCTTCGGGCTTACCAAGACTTTGCCCGCTTAGGGATTATTAACCCCAATGCCAGACGGTTTGAATTGTTAAGTCAGGGACGAGAGAATTCTCCAGAAATGAAGGCGGCGATCGCTGCTGCCGCTCAACTCACAAAAATCAGCCAAAACGCTATTGCAGAAAATGATGATTCATTTGCAGTTACAACTGAATCATTGCTGCAACTGATCAAAATCAATCATACGGTTGCTGATGATGCCACTCAAGCAGCCAATACCGATTCTCGGCTGACAGCAGGTTGGGTGATTACTGGTATCATTGCCGGGCCTTTGGGGGCAATCTTGCTAGGACTGTTTCTGAGCAACAAAATTGCTAAACCGTTGAGCGGCAAAATTGCTCAAATTGTTCAAACAATGGCTGCCTCCACCAATGAAATCGCCGCGACGGTTGAGCAGCAAGAACGGACTGCTACTAGACAAGCAGCTTCCGTGAATCAAACCACTATCACGATCGATGAATTGGGAGTTTCATCGCAGCAGTCAGCTGAACAGGCAGAATCTGCGGCAGCAGGCGCACGGCAGGCATTGACCCTTGCAGGCAACGGTACTGAAGCTGTAAAACACACACTGAAGGGTATGGCAACCCTACGGGAGAAAGTGGGAGCCATTGCCAATCAAATCACACGCTTAAATGAACAAACTAAGCAGATTGGCAGTATCTCTTATCTGGTGGGTGAGTTGGCAAGTCAGACCAACATGCTGGCATTAAATGCTGCTGTAGAAGCAGTCCGGGCAGGGGAACACGGTAAAGGCTTTGCAGTTGTTGCTGCTGAAATTCGCAAACTGGCAGACCAAAGCAAAAAATCAACCGAAAAGATCAACACCCTAGTAGGCGACATTCAATCTGCCATCAGCACCACTGTCGTTGTCACCTATGAAGGAACTAAAACTGTGGAAGAAGGGACGCGAATTGCCCAGGAAACATCAGAGTCCTTTGCAGGTGTAGAAGATGCAGTGAATAACATCGTACTTAACAGCCAACAGATTTCACTCAATATTAACCAGCAGGCGATCGCTATTCAGCAAATTGTCTCTGCCATGAATGACCTGAATATTGCTGCGCGTGAAACTGCCAGTGGTATTAGCCAGATCCGCTCTGGTACTGAACAACTAAACGAGTCAGCGCAAGCACTCAAGGCAACTATTTAGTGAAGAGAAAAAAACTTCAATCCAAAATCCAAAATTTAAAATCTAAAATTCCATAACACTATGATGATCAACGATGAAGAACTGAGATCCGTTTTCAAAGTAGCCAGCGAAGAACACCTGCAAAACCTGGATGATGGATTGCTGCATCTGGAAAACCATCCCGATGATCTGGCTGTCCTAGAAGCATTAATGCGGGAGGCGCATTCTCTTAAAGGTGATGCCAATATGCTGGGAGTTAAAGATGTAGGCACGCTGGCACATCAGATTGAGCATATTTTGACTCAACTCAAGCGGCAAGAAAACCCTGTGTCCTCGTTGAATAATGCGATAGACGCACCCTATGAACGCCTCGCTCATGCGATCGCCGCCATCCGCAAACTCGTTCACGAAGCCGTCACCGGAGAACCTGCCAGGGTTGACACCTTTTATGCTCTGGCAGAATTGATGGGAGCTTGGAAGGGAAAAGAGGGAGACGCGGGAGAGATAGGGAGTCAGGAGCCAGAAGTCAACGGTATTGAATTCACAAATACAGTAAAAAACAATACCTTTGACATAAATCAAGAGCAAGAGGAAAACGGATCAATCCAAAATCTAAAATCCAAAATCCAAAATCCAAAATCCAATAGCTACCGCATCGAAACCATCCGTGTTGGCACTCGCCAGCTGGATACGTTGATGACGCAGGCAGGGGAATTAACTGTAACCAAAATTCGGATTGCTCATCGGCTGGGAGAAATTGAGGCGATCGCCAATCTGTGGGAAGAATGGAACCGAGAGCTATTTACTAATCGGTTTGCCTTCAGCCGAGAGCAACAGGGTAACGTCGCCCTCCAACGTTTGGAAAGTTTTCATCATCACTCTGAAAAACGACTAGAGCAATTGGGTCATTTGGTGAATACTCTGCGGAGTTCTCTTTCCGAAGACACAACTCGACTGGAACAACTGAGTGGCGATCTAGAAGAGGGGATTCGTACCCTGCGATTGCTGCCTTTTGCAACCATCTTCAACCTCTTCCCCCGGATGGTAAGCGATCTGGCGCGGCAGCAGGGAAAATTGGTGGAGTTGATCCTAGAAGGCAAAGACACCCTTGCCGACAAACGTCTGTTGGAAGAAATGAAAGATCCTTTGATGCATATTCTGCGGAATGCGATCGATCACGGGATTGAATCACCACAGGAACGGGAACGGCTAGGAAAACCAACAACGGCAACGATTCGGCTCAGGGCTTACCAAACTCCCACCAACATTGTGCTGGAAATCAGTGATGATGGACGGGGGCTGGAATTGGATAAAATCAAACAAATAGCAGTGAAACGGGGCATTTGCCGGGAGGAAGAATCAGAGGCAATGACTCCCAGCCAGATCCAGGCGTTGATCTTCACACCAGGGTTTTCAACAGCACCCCTGGTGACAGAAGTATCAGGACGGGGTGTAGGGCTGGATGTGGTGCAAACCAATGTCGAGAAATTGAAAGGCACGATTGAGGTAGAATCGTTTCCTGGACGGGGATGTACGCTGCGCGTCAATCTTAGTATCACCCTAGCAACCGCCCATGTCTTAATTGTGCAGGTGAACGAAATGCCCTACGCCATCCCAGTCGAGTTTGTGCAAACCGCCTGCCTAATCAAGTCAGAAGAAATTTTTCCTTTAGAGGGACATGACACAGTAATTCGGGATAGCCAACCCATTTCGATTGTGCAATTGGCTGATCTATTAGAATTGCCCCCGATGACATCTGGGTTAACTCAACAAACGGCGCTTTCCTGTATCATTCTTCAGGTTGGGCAAGAAAAACTGGGTGTGGTGGTAGATGCCTTAGTGGATGAGCAAGATGTCGTGATTAAACCTCAGAGTCAGTTACTTAAACGAGTCCGCAATGTGTCTGGAGCAACAATTTTAGGCACTGGAGATGTGTGTATGGTGTTGAATGCCCAAGATTTGGTGAAGTCAGCCCGATCGCGATCGCAGTCCACCTATCACACCCAAACTCGTCAACTTGCGCCCCCAAAACAAACCGTTTTATTAGTCGAAGATTCCATTGCCACACGCACCCAAGAAAAGCGGATTTTAGAAACCGCAGGTTATGAAGTGATTACGGCTGTGGATGGTTTGGATGGATTGAAGAAACTGCGATCGCATACAGTTGATGCCGTTGTCACCGATGTGCAAATGCCAAATCTCGATGGCTTGGGGTTAACTGCCAAAATCCGCCAATATCAGGAATATAGCGATCTACCGATTATCCTGGTTACTTCCCTTGCCAGCGATGAAGATAAACGTCGGGGTGCTGAAGCCGGAGCCAATGCCTATATTATCAAAGGCAGCTTTAATCAAGAAGCCTTGTTGTCAACTCTGAAGCGGTTAGTATAGGGGTTTTCGGATGAATGAAGAATAATTTTCTCGTAGGATGTGAACTTACTATCAACTGATGAAAAACTCTGCCCCGATTCGCGTCTTTCTGGTGGAGGATTCCCTTGTCGCCTTAACCATCCTCAAGCGGATTTTGGCGAGTTCCCCGGAAGTGAATGTGGTGGGAACTGCTCCCAATGGCGTGGAAGCATTGGAGCGAATTCCAGCCGTACAGCCCCAGGTAATCTGCACCGATCTGCACATGCCAAAAATGGATGGACTGGAACTAACCCGCCGCATTATGGCAGAGTATCCCCGTCCCATTTTGGTGATCAGCACCTCCGTCAACACCCAAGAAGATTCCCGCAATGTTTTTAAACTGTTGCAAGCAGGTGCTTTGGATGTCTTCCCCAAACCCAGCATCGACTCACTTTCAGACTATGAACAGGTCAAGCACGAATTAATCAACCGGATTAAAGTTCTGGCAGGGGTTACAGTCTTTACTCGTCACACTTCCAGAACTACGACGGTAGAACCCAAAACCCAGCCTGTTAGCCCTAAAAGTCAGCCAGAAGCATTCAGCCCGAAACCTGTCAATAACTCGCAATTCCCCATTCGTAATTCCCCGTTCCCCCTGCCGAAAGTCGTAGCGATCGGAGCATCTACAGGTGGCCCCCAGGCATTGCACACAATCTTGAAACAACTGCCTGCAAACTTTCCCGTACCGATTTTGTGTGTCCAACATATCAGCGAAGGATTTCTGCAAGGACTGGTAGATTGGCTGGCAGCAGAATGTTCTCTGCGCGTGACGATCGCCCAAGCGGGAGAATTTCCCAAACCGGGTATCGTCTACTTTGCCCCCGAACGACAACACCTGCAACTCGACACTCAAGGGCGATTAATCACCGTCGGCACCCCTGCCGTTTCCGGGCATCGTCCCTCCGTTACAGCGTTGTTTCAAGCCGTTGCCACCTGCTACCCGCGATCGGCAGTTGGCATTTTGCTGACTGGCATGGGACGGGATGGCGCAGATGGATTACAAGCGATCGCCCAAGCCGGAAGCACCACCATTGCCCAGGATGAACAAACCTGCGTTATCTTCGGGATGCCCAAAGAAGCGATCGCTCTGGGAGCCGCCCAACATATTTTGGCGATCGGCGAAATTGCTCCCATGCTATTGAATCGCATTTCCAGTTATCGGCTGAGTTAGGTGTAGCCATAACCCATCAATGCTATCCATGTCCAAATGCCAAAATCTGAGCAGCACTCAGCTTAAAACCAGGAATGACCGTCGATACCAAGGGAGTGTCACCCGGATAAATCGTGTCTTCATATTGCCCGTTCACCCATAAGCACAGCGTCACTTGCTGCATTTCCGGGTCAATAATCCAGTATTCTGCAATCCCTCGCGCCGCATATTCTGTGCGTTTGTAACGATAGTCTCGATCACGGTTGTCTTGTCCCGGTGACACCACCTCAATTACGATCGCAGGTGGCGGCATATCCCGTGTTAAGGTTGCCCGCCTTGCTCCTACCAAGGCAGTTTGTGATTCTTCTGTATGAACCAGCATATCTGGCAACCGACACTTTGCCCGTCGCCCAGTTACTTCAACCTCTGTTCCCACAGCAATTAATGCAATTGGAAAATGTTTTGCCAACTCAAATAGCAGATATTTAGCAATGTCTAAATTGCCCTGGCTTTCAGTCGGCATTTCTACTAACTCTCCATCTACAAGTTCATAGCGCGTGTCAGTACCGTCGTCATAGGCAAGGTATTCCTCTATTGTCATCAACTTTGGGACATTGAGTGCTGTTTGAGTCATAGTTAGGAATCTTTGCGATCGCTGCCGCAAGGCTGTCAGGATAGAAAACTGGCTGTGCCAATCTTAGCAAATCCTCATTCTGCGCCGATGTTTTCTCCATCCTACAAATTCGCAATCTAATATCTCAAATTGGATGATGAACAAGCAGATTAGGTGCCAATAAATTTTCGTACAGCTTCGCGTAATTGTTCAGCATCAAAAGGTTTGATCAGATATTCTGTTGCACCCGCCAGATGCCCCTTCACTCGGTCGAAGGGAGAATCTTGAGATGTCACCATAATCACAGGCAAATGCTGAAACTGGGGCAGACTTCGCACCGTGCGACAAAACTCCAACCCGTTTACATCCGGCATCTGCACATCCAAGAGCAACACTGAAATCGGTTGATAATAAATAATCGACAAAGCATCAACTGCGTTAGCGGCTGTCATCACCTGATAGCCAGGTTCTAACGCTCGTTTAATCAGTTGATGAATTACAGGGCTATCATCAAGCGCGAGAACGATCAGTGAGCTTGTCGTACCATTTGACATACTTTACAAGTCGATGATTGACTCATCGTTGGCGTTTACCCTAGCATTCCCAAAGCAAGACTTCAACGATTGATATTTTGATAACTTTATACACACTTCAACTATTTTTAACCAAAGGCTCAATCGGAATTTGAATCCAGAACTCGCTGCCTTTCCCCAGTTCTGATGAGCATTTCAAAATGCCACCATGTTTTTCAACCACAATTTGATAGCTGATGGACAGTCCCAGCCCGGTTCCCTTGCCGATGGGTTTAGTGGTGAAGAATGGATTGAACAGTTTTTGCAGGGTTGTTTCTGTCATCCCAGAACCGTTATCTCGAATCCGAATCACTACACTATCGGTGTCGGAGGGTTGGGATAGATTAAAATTAGCCGATTTTTGTCTAATGAGTTCTGTGTGAATGGTAATGATCGGATTAGGCGTTTCATCTAAGGCATCGATCGCATTGCCCAAAAGATTCATGAATACTTGATTCAATTGCCCCGCATAACAATCAACAGGCGGTAAATTTTCGTAGGCTTTAATCACCTGAATCTCAAACTTGGCACTGGTTAATTTTAAGCGACTCTTCAAAATCAACAACGTGTTTTCAATTCCTTCATGGATATCTACAGGTTTCATCTCGGCTTCATCCAGGCGTGAGAAATTCCGCAGAGATAGGACAATTTGCCGAATTCGTTCTCCACCCATTCGCATGGACGACAATAGACTGGGCAAATCTTGCGTCAAGAAATCAAAGTCCATCGTCTCCATCTTTTCCTGAATAGCAGCAGTCATATTGGGATAGGTTGCCTGATAAAGACCCAATAGTTCCAGCAAATCCCGCACATAGTCAGTTGCATAAGCAATATTGCCGTTAATAAAGTTGACCGGGTTGTTGATTTCGTGAGCAACTCCGGCCACCAATTGCCCCAGGCTCGACATCTTCTCTTGCTGCACTAGTTGCATTTGGGTTTGCTGCAACTGGCTCAGGGCGTTCCCCAGATAAGTTGCTTGAGTTTGGGCAGCAAAAGCGGTTGCTTGGGTTTGGGCAAGCAGTTCTGCCTGGTCAAGGGCGATCGCCACTTGATCGGTGACAGCTTTGAGTAACCGGACTTCACTATCATTCCATTGGCGAGAACCGCGACAGTGATGGCAAATAATGGCACCCAATTGACCAGAATGGGTTCTTAGTGGCAGCAACAGCACCGAGGTTACTGCCAGTTGGCGCAGCAGGGTGTAATCCTCCGGGGTAAGTGCCACTGAGGTAGCAGAAACATCCTCAATCTTTAGCATATCTAGATTTAAGATGGCTTTTGCCAGAACGGAGCCATGCCCAAGGGGAAGTTCCCCCAGCGCCATGCGGATCTCTGGGTTAGTCGCTTCGTGAGTCACCATAAAATTGAACTGATCTTTGTTGGGCAGACACCACACAAAGTCACAGCGATCAACTTGCAACAGAGTATGAATCTCATTGACCGCCGTTTGTAAAATCGTGTTCAGATCCAGAGAATTACGGATTTGATTTGCCAAATTAAACAAAATTGAATCTTGTTGACCGAGCAATTCCTGAGTAATCAACTGCTGTTTGAGTTGTTTGATTTCAGGGATGATTTGACGCAGCTTTGTGGTGTTGCGCTTTAGCTCCAATTGCACCATGACTTGCTGGGTGAGCGTTTGCAATCCCTTCCGTTGTTTCTGGTTCAGGTCACGCGGTTCGGAGTCCATGACGCAGAGTGTACCCAGGACGCAACCACCAGCCGTTACTAAAGGAACTCCAGCATAAAACCGGATATTAGGAGCATTTAGGACTAAAGGATGGGTGGCAAAGTGGGGATCAGCTAGGGTATCTGGAATCACAAAGACATCTGACTGGCCAATGGTGTAGTTACAAAACGCGAGGTTTCGGCGAATTTCTGTCAATGTGGTGCCGACCTTAGACTTAACCAACTGGCGATCAGCTCCGATAAAACTCATCAGTGCCATTGGAGTTTGGCACAGATCAGCTGCCAGTGCTGTCAAGTCATCCAATGCCTGATTGGGTAAAGTCTCCAAACCCTGAAACTGATACACTGCTTTGAGTCGTGCCAGTTCGTTGGTGCAGGGCATCGTTGTGCAGGAGAGCATGGAATCAAGTAGCAATTCAGGGATTTTCATAGTTTTTTAATTGGGGAGAGAGAATCATTGGAATACAAAACCGGGTTAAAGTTAAAAGTCTTATCATGTAAGGATTTTATTGAGTGGTTGCTTGGCGATTATCCAAGCAACCACTCAACGGAAAAACAAGGGTTTCAGCGCCGAAAACCTTTTGTAGTGCTTATCTAAGGTCACTGATCCCAGTTTTCTGTTCCGATAATACTTAATGCCCCAATCTGGTTATTTAGTTTTCTGGTTTGGTCTACATCATACTCACAAATTTCAAGGGCAGTCACCTATATCTGGGCCATCTGTGACGCACTCCGAGCCGATGGCGACTTTAACGGTATTTCTATCAGTTTCGGCATTAAAAGCGGCTACCAGTTCAGGACTAGCGATCGCAGCTTTCATGCCATTTATGGATGTCGCTTCCCATCAATTCCAACTTATCAATCACAACCGCTACAACCCGGATCATGCCGTTGGTTGATCAAACCTGCTGATGATTGCCGGACGCTTATATCTGTATTAGGTATTTCGGGAAATGGGATGAGTCAATCCAGTTGACTTACTTTAGCTGCCAGTTCTGCGAGGTTCGTCTGCTCGTAGTGTTCAAAGGGTTGATGAATCCAGGGGTTGTCAGATAAGTAATCGACATAATAATCGGGTGCCATAACTGAACAGGCTTTATACCAAAGTACGGCGGTGCGAATTTCCTCAATGGGGGAATCACTATTTTGCTTGAGCCAAGGTATAGTCTGTTGGAGTGTGATCCCAGAATCTACCAAATCATCCACTAGGAGAATGCGCGAACCTAACTTTTCGGCAGTCATCGTCAAGTGGCGGGAGAAAATTAAATTATTTCTTTCTTGCTTGCCACGACCACTGTAAGATGAGGTTGCTAAAATTGCCAGTGGTTGCTGGTATATACGGGAGAGAATATCTCCAACTCGTAGTCCCCCTCTAGCAAGACAGATAATCTGGTTGAATTCCCAACTGGATTGATAAATCTGAATAGCCAGTTGTTCAATTTTTTGGTGATAATCTGACCAAGAAACATAAAGGTCTGGCATAAGTCTAACGGGAGTGGTAGATAGCTAGTATAGAAGGCGATGTCTACGACGGGCTACGCCTACGCAAACTTTATATTTTAGTATGGGTGCAAGTTATTATGAACGATTCTGCTGTTGATGGCGATGCTCAACGAAATCCTCTCAGTAAAAAACTCGACTTTAAAACAAAACTGGCTTACGGTGCAGGGGATTTAGGCCCAGCAATTACTGCAAATATCTCCGTCTTTTATCTGCTGATTTTCTTTACCAATGTCGCTGGTATCCCTGCGGGTTTAGCTGGCAGTATTTTGTTGATTGGCAAAATCTGGGATGGCGTAAATGATCCGCTTGTCGGGTTCCTGACTGATAAAACGAAATCTCGGCGTTGGGGTCGTCGTCTTCCTTGGATGTTTTATGGGGCAATCCCCTTTGGGATTTTCTTCTTCTTGCAGTGGATTGTACCGCAATTTAGTGCAAATCAGAGTGATAATATTGGGCCATTGTTCTGGTACTACGTAGCGATTGGGATAGTATCTCAATCTTTTTACACGGTTGTAAATTTGCCTTATACGGCAATGACTCCAGAATTAACTCAAGATTATGACGAACGCACCAGCCTTAACAGCTATCGCTTTACATTTTCCATTGGTGGTAGCATTCTGTCATTGATTTTAGCGCTAATTATTTTTTGGCAGATTCCCGATCGCCAACAAGCATATCTCGTTTTAGCAGGAGTTTGTACTGTAATTTCGATTTTAGGATTATATTGGTGCGTTTTTGGAGTCCGCGATCGCATCCTGGCTTTTGAAGCCAAACGCATCCAAGTCGAGGAACCTGCATCTCTCCCCTTCTTTGAACAGCTAAAAATTGTCTTCAGCAACCGCCCTTTTCTATTTGTTATTGGTATATATCTTTTTTCCTGGCTAGGTGTGCAGATTACAGCTAGCATTATTCCCTATTTTGTAGTCGATTGTATGCGTCTAAAATTTGAAGACGTACCCCCAGTGCTGATTGCAGTCCAAGGAACTGCTTTGTTGATGCTATTTGTCTGGGAAGCGCTGAGTAAAAAAGTTGGGAAAAAAGTTGTTTATTTTCTGGGAATGAGTTTGTGGATAATAGCCGCCGCCGGACTATTTTTCTTACAGCCTGGTCAAATAGTTTTGATGTATTTTATGGCTGTCATGGCGGGTATTGGTGTGTCCACAGCTTATCTAATTCCCTGGTCGATGATTCCAGATGTGATTGAATTAGATGAACTCCAAACCGGACAACGCAGAGAAGGGATTTTTTATGGCTTTATGGTTTTGCTACAAAAATTTGGTTTAGCTTTTGGGCTGTTTTTGGTGGGAAATGCTTTGCAATTATCGGGTTTCAAAGAATCAGTAGCCGGAAGTCCACCACCCATCCAACCGGAATTGGCACTGTTTGCGATTCGCATTGCCGTTGGCCCCATACCTACAGTTTGTTTGATTTGTGGCTTAGTTTTAACGTATTTTTACCCGATTACCCGCGAGATGCACGCAGAAATCATGCTGAAACTCAAAGAACGGCAAGAGAAGAGGGGGAGTTAAAATAATTCATAATTCATAATTCGTAATTAACAATTCAAGCTCAGAGGTGCATCGACGAAGCTCAGAGGTTTATTAGCAAAGTTCTAATACTTATCCAAGAGGATAATTCACTAGGTGCAAGAGTCTTACACCCGATTGGGAACAGCCACAGCTAACAATACCCAGTCTCTTGGATTTGCGATCGCAAACTGACTTAACCTAAATAAGTAACCAAACAGAATTAATTACATAGTGATTCTTGACCAGACAATAATTTCAGCCCACATTGTGTGTAATTAATTGTGTGCAACTACTTATATGGCCCTAGCAGAGGTAAATTCAAATGCTCTGTTCCATATTTAAGTAAAGAGCTTTACTAGGGAATGTCATTGAAGTCATCATCGTCAGGTTTACTTAATGAAGGGGCATTGGAGAGAGACTGGAGATAGCTCAAGAATTGGGCTAATTCAGTTAAAGTCAAAAGTTGGCGTGATCGTTTATTAAAGTTTTGCTGCAAATACTTACATCCTTGCTCTACATTCAAACCTATTCGCTGCATTTCTCTATCTGTTTGTGCAATTAAATCACTCCTATCAACTAAATCCACAGAATTTTGTTGATTGGCAGATTTAGGAATTTCTATCACGCCTGCTATGAGTTTCCAGGAAGGAGCTTCACCTTCCCAATTCTCAGGTGTCCAAGGCATACCCAAGCTAACCGTTACTAGATACTCACCTGTGGTTTGGTATCCCACTTCCAATTTTGCGACAAATACTGGATCGGTTATATTAGCATCTGTTAACTTTTGACCAGAAGAGGTTTCTAGCGTACCTTTCCACTGTATTACTCCGCCATAACTTCTTTGAGCCTGTACAGAAAAGTTGATAACATGAATTAGTTGTAGTGTACGTCTTTGCTGAAAAGGCAGAGATTGTAGATAGGAAATGTTGACATACTTGATAGAATTGTAAAGAATATGAGGATGGTTCCCACAATAGGGAAATAAATTTGTTGGTATAGCTTTGCCTAATAGTTGCCATTTTCCCGATAGTATAGTGAGATTCTCACTTTCAAACCCGAAGTCTTCACCTGTGTCTGCTAAAGGAATAGCAAGAATATCTAATAATTCCGGTTCTCTCCCATCCACAAGTCGAATGTCTCTCGGAACTCGACCATCATTAGGAAATCGGTCACATACAGGACGAATCCATTGATCTGTATCCAAATCAATCCCCGCAATGTAACGTTCTTTGAGTTTCCAGGAGTTGGCAAGACAAATAATACGCTTCAAAGATGACATATTTTGACATCACCCCATTTGCCATTTAAATATTCTGCCACTAAGCGGCGATGACAGTAATGGGGTTTGGCTTCACTACATAAAAGACATCCGCCATCTAATATATCTGGTTTAACTTTCTTCTCAATTTCTCGCTCGGCCATAAGTTGCAGAAATTTCTGCTCATAAATTACCCAACCACTTTTATTTTTCTTATATTCATCTAAGATATCTTTTGTAGGTGCTAACTCAATTAGGTGAGTGTATTCAATATTGCCAATCTTATTTAGAAAGTATTCTAAATCTGACTTCTTGCTAAATCCTGCTAATTGAGAGACATTATTCAGTCTCGTATCTATGACACGCTTAACGCCGGCCTTAACCAGAGTATCAAAAAATTTTTGGGCGCTTTTTTGAGTAAAGCCAATCGTGAATAAGTTAACGGAATGACTCATTTCCAACTCCTCTTTTTTCTACATAGGCAATTTCATCAGCCTGCAATCTGTAAACCTCTTGTAGTGATTCTTCTTTGGAGGGTAATTTCTTGGGCTGAATATTAGATAGACTATCAGTAAAAAGAGATAATTGAACTGGTGCTGGTACGAGGGCCAATTCCTTGAAGCCATGTTTAGCTAATAGCCTGTCTTCAAGTTCATAATGTGATTCTAAATTGCCATGACTTTTGATATGATTAATTTCTAAATCATGCTGGTTTCGTAAATGTTGGCAGACTAAAATCGCACGATGACAAACTATAGGGTCTTTTTCTGCACACATCAGGGCAACTCTGTGAGTTTTTACACCCTTAAGTACACGCTGAATTCCCTTTCTAAATAGCTCAGTGGCAGCAATCCTTTCATATAAAGCTTTGCCATCAACATAACACTCTGGATTATCTGGTCTAGCTCCCAATTCTTGCCCAAGAAATACATAACTGATATTTTCGCTTAAGAGTGCATTTTTAAGTGTTAATTGGTTAAAGTGAGGTAAATAACGACTATAAGGGTACGACCTTACATCAGCTAGTGCAGTTACATCATACTTTTGCAAAAGCTCTATAAAAGCTTGAATGCTGTGATTAGAGTGACCAATAGTAAATAGTTCCATGAGATCATACTGATTGCTGATTCAATTACCAAAAGTATAGCTTTTACTATAAGTTATAATCTATTTCAACCAGTCAAACGCATCACCGACACTATTTTCTCAACTTCATTTACTGTTATCTGCGCCAGTCCAAACTGTTCAATTACGGCTGCATTTGTCGTCAAATGCCCACTCACCTCAGCCACTCGATACTGACTTTCCTGTGAAGCTAAAGCAGCTGGCAATAATAACTGATCTGCTAAATGTTCATCCACTGGTGCACCTGTTTGATGAAACTTGAGTAGTTGCTGACAAGCAATCTCTGCAACTGTCTCCGCCGACAACCGCAAACGCCCAAATCCACCAAAGCCAGTCAAGCTATTCTGATATTCAGCAGTTAAAAAAATACCCGCCCCTGGTGCCACACCTCTTTCTCGCAAGGTTTGTACAGCAACTTTCAAATGGGCTTCCCTTAACAAACTTTCGGCACGATTCGCCATTCGTTGGGGAATATGCGAAGGCAATTCCGTCACCACTGCTAGTACTCGCACCTGTTGTAAATCTCCCCGTTCCAGCAAGTTGATTTCGTTGAGTTTACCACCGCCATCCACCTGTAATTCTACCTCTCCCCCACCTTGGGGATACCACCCCCAAGCACCTAACTTGACTTTTGCCTCTACTCCCATGCGTTGCAATATCGGCAAATAAACTTGCTCAATGTACGTCACTGTTGGGCTAAAGTTTACATGAGTTCCACCCTTTAGTATTATTTGGGAACTGCCAGTTGCTAGTGCCAGAGGTAAGAGAATTGTCTGTAAAACTAGAGCGATCGCACCCGCAGAACCACCTTGTTGTGCTTTACTAACATCAAAGGTATAAATTCCAGCTTGCACAGCACTACCTGGGATGAATTCCAGCACCATTGAACCCAAAGCATCACCTCGGAGTTGGGCATTACAAATTCTCGCCGTAGCGCGAACTGCTGTTAAGTGTTGTGCTGCTAATCCTGGCTTTTTGCGTCCAGCGCGAATACCTGTAATTAAGATGGGTTGTCCAGTGATAGCGGCTAGACTTAAGGAAGTGCGAAGAACTTGTCCACCTCCTTCTCCGTAAGAACCATCAATTTCAATCATGGGTGATTTTAGGATGTTGTTTTGGGTTCTCCCCCCGGTTTTGGAAATCAAACCACAGATAATATTTAGAATTCAGAATTATTAAATTTTTAATTGGAGAACTTTGCTTTTACCAGGATTCATTAACCCATAAGGGTCTACTATTTCCTTAAATTTTAACTGCTCAGGATCAATAACTTTTCTTCCTCCCTCTTCAATAATATAGGTGTGAGGATTGGCAATCATCACACCCTGTTCTTCGTGATAGCGGATAATCTCGTTGAGACGTTCTTCTGTGGTGTAGCGCACAAGTTGTAAAGCACCAGGAATTACGACACCGTTCACCCGAAAAAATTCCAAATGCATCATTACCTCATCACCAAAATGCTTATACATCTGCTCTACCAGTTGCAGACTTTTATCCACAGGAAACATACTTTGTAAATAGGTAATTGTAGTATCTACACTCCGAGCGTGTAAAGTAGTGTGGTTCCAGGTAAACTCTCCTAAATGTGTAGCTTTTCCTGCTTCCTGCGCTGCTTTTTGATAAGTAATCTGGCCGCCGTATTGCTGCACCAAACCCGGTAAAAATTCCAAACTCGATTCAGCAATTATCAAAAATACTGGGTGAGTACCTTCAGGAATGTACTGTTGTAGGGCGTGAAAGTATTGCGGAATTTGGGATGCAAAGACAGAAATCAACTTCTTAATCATCCCATCAGCATTGCCAAGAGCCTGACCAAACTTTGCTGCTGTCATAAACTCATCAAATGTAACAATGACTTCTGCCCAAGGATAAGCTGGCGCTAAAGGGATTTCTACTTCAGTGATAATACCGTTAATTCCCCAAGCATGATTCACCTTTTGTACATCGTCGCCGCGTAATTCGATGACACGGGGTTCATCTTCTACAGTTACTACTCGTAATGCTAGGATATTACCGCGATCGCCTAGTAACCCATATTGTATCGAGCCAATGCCCCCACTCCCGCCAGCAATGAATCCGCCAATTGTGGCTGTGCGGTACGTCGAAGGTGCCATGCGGATTTCCCAGCCAATTTCTCTGGCTTTTTTATCCAAAGCTGCCAACTTCACCCCAACTTCTACCCGCGCCATCCCCGGTTTCACCCAAGGAATCTCTTGCATCCGCGTCATGTCTAAAATTACGCCACCATGCAACGGTACGCATTGCCCATAATTCCCGGTACCTGCACCCCTGACTGTCACAGGTACACGGTGTTTCGCGCAGGCGGCTGCAACTTTTAAAACCTCTGCTTCATTGGCGGGACGCGCTACAATATCCCCGACTTTTCCCTCTAGTTTTGGCACTAGCACCGGGCTAAAGGTGTGATAATCGTGGGATAATTTTGCGACTTGGGCGGAGTCAGTGATAATTTCTATACTTTCTAGAGAATTAATTAGGGCATCTAATGTTGTCGTCATAGCTTATATCCTTTTTTTAACGCAAAGGGACGCTAAGGAAAGCGCAAAGGTTCGCTGAGGGGTCAACTCTCTGCGTGAGAAAATCTAAACCTAATTCTCTTCTTTAACAGCACTTTCATACCACTTACTTAATATAAAGTCAGAGAAGGTGTTATTTTTTAACCAGAGAATGATTAAAGGTGCGATCGCAATTATCGGAGTTGTTTGTAAAATTACTGCATAAGGAAATAAACTGCGTTCAGTCCATTTACTTTGGGTGAACAAAATTGCAATTAGTAAACCGAAAATTGCCACAGCAATAAAGGGAACGATTGTGATTTGTAATGTAATTAATAGTGAAAAAAAAGTTTAACTAAACCACTTAGTGTTAAAGTAGAGGGTTACATAAAATAGCAAACTTATGAGTAAGCTGATAGCATTCGGTTGGTATGGAGGTAAATACAGTCATCTTGACTGGCTTCTACCACTCTTGTCAACAACTACTCATTACTGTGAGCCTTTTGGAGGTTCAGCAGCAGTTCTAATAAACAAAGAACCATCACCTGTAGAAACTTACAATGATATTGATGGCGAACTAGTTAACTTTTTTCGCGTATTACGGGATGAGAAAAATGAACTCATCAGGGCTATCACTTTCACTCCTTTCTCAAGACGTGAATTTGAACTTGCCATTTCTCAACCAACTAAAGAGTTATCTAATTTAGAGAGAGCTAGGCGATTTTTTGTCCGAGCTAGACAGGTGAGAACAGGATTAGCTCAGACAGCAAGCTACGGTAGATGGGCACACTGTTTGTTAACAAGTCGTGCAGGTATGGCTGGGGCTGTCTCAAGATGGTTAGGAAGTATAGATGACCTTTCTAAAATAGTTCAAAGATTTCAGCGAGTTCAAATAGAAAACTGTCCAGCAATTGAAGTTATTCAAAGATATGACAGCGAAGAAACACTCTTTTACTGTGACCCTCCCTATCCACATGATTCCCGTGGAGACAGTAATGCTTATGGCTACGAGATGACAGATGAAGAACATCGTAAATTAGCTCATGTCCTTCACAATGTCAATGCTAAAGTTGCTATTTCAGGATACGACTGTACGCTGATGGAGGAATTATATGGTGATTGGCGACGTATTCCAGCACCGTCGAAGTCCTGTCACTCTGTCAAAAAGTTACGTACAGAAGTTCTCTGGATAAACTATGACCTAGAATTTAAATTTGTACAAATATCTCAAAGTAAGTCCAAAAAATCTAAAAAAGCTATTATGTCAATGCCTCCAGAGATTCTTAACTCAGCCTTTGATAGAGCATCCGAATACATTAGAATGGGCAATTCAATGATGATTGCTCCAGAAATTATTGATAGAGTTGAATTTGTATGTAGACACCCTCAAAATAAGGCTGGAATAAGGCTTTTATTAGCTTGCTTATTAGCAAAAGTTCATCAACCTCATCTAGATATTCGTAAGCCATTCACTGAAATTGGCACAAAAGATTCTTACTCAGGTCGTTTTTACGATGAATCATACATAGCCTTTTTCATTAATGAACGTAACTTACAAGATGTATGTAATCCAACAACTGCTTTTCTTACACCCGCGCTTCGTACTAAAGCAATGCCTCTAACTTTAGATGCTAAGTTGATAGGAAAACCTCTAATATTATACGAGACTGTTATTCAGCTATTTGACGATGTTTATACAGAGCGTGTAGCAACAGAAGACCTTCTTGTAGAAACTATAAAATGGCTTTTGATTATTAAAAAAGAGAAAGACCAACGAATTCAAAGTCTTATTGCTAATTTAAACACTCTAGATGATCAGGCAATTCCTCTTTCTGCTGAAGCAATTGTAAAACTTATTAGACAGCATTTGGATTGTCCGAGAGCAAGTCGTTTACCAGTACTTATTGTGGCTGCTGCTTATCAATCAGCCTCAGAGCATTTAGGAGAACGATGTTTACCCCTTGAAAGCCACAATGCAGCTGATAAACAAACTGGTTCTTTAGGTAATATTGAAATTAGGCTTATAAATGGTAACAATTTAGTAACCAGCTACGAGATGAAAATGAAACGTATTACTATAAATGACATCAATAATGCCCTTCAAAAAATTACACGAAGAGTAGAAAAAACTGGATATAAAATTGATAACTACATATTTATAACGACTGAAACTATAGATAAAGATGTAGAAGATTATGCTACCAATCTCTATGAAAAGACAGAAGGTATAGAAATTGTAGTGCTTGATTGTCTTGGTTTTTTACGGCATTTTCTGCACTTATTTCATCGCTTACGGATGCAGTTTGTGGAGGAATATCAAAAGCTTGTGCTTGCAGAACCCGACAGTGCAGTTAGTCAACCCTTAAAGGAGGCTTTTTTAGCATTACGCCAAGTTGTTGAAAGCGTTGAAGTGGAAATAAACTCAGATGTTGAGACTGAATTAGATACTCCACTTTGAAAGGTAGCTAAAAATCTGGAGAATAGCAAGCGATCGCTTACTTATTGTAATAGCCTACCCCTTTATTGACAAATCGCAAGGTGTATGCATCCTTGTAATTAACATTGGATTTGGAAATCTTGGTATTAACCATGCTAATCTGCTAATAAAAATATCACTGGCTTAAACCCGCCTTGCTTTTCAATTGCGAAGGGTTCAGATGTGATATAACCTTGCTGAACTGAGTTTTTGTCAGTCAGAAAGGGAGCAGGATTAAAGTTGTAAGGGCGCTTTTGATCATCGGTAAAACCATACTTTGCTTGGAGTAAAGGCCAATAGGTGACGTTAGCGGCAGCAGAGACATAAATTGGTTTGCCTTTGAGGTCAGCAAGGCTTTTAGTTGCTGTGTTAGGATGGGCAACGAGACATTGGGGGTCTTTCTGAAAGATTGCTGCGACTGTAATTTTGGGAATACTTTGTGCTATGGCGTTGACAGCATCAATGCCATAACCCATGAAGAAATCTACCGCACCCCCCATCAACAATTGAGTACCACTCGGAACCTGGGGACCACCCATTTTGATGGTGACATCTAAACCGTAGTCTTTGTAAATACCAGTGGCGTAGGCGCAGCCCGTCGTAGACATCGCTTGGTAAAATCCGCCGTGTTCTGCTTGCGCTATCCAGTTTGTGCCAAATATAACTTTATCTAATCGAGATCTGCTAATTAACGGTTGGTTGTTGTTAGCACAAGCTGCAATGACGCTACCACTAATCCAGATAGAACCGTATTGAATAAAACTGCGGCGACTAAGGCGATGAATTGCTGTTGATGAGGGTGATGACGGATTCATAAAACAGTATAATCCTCTCTCCTATCTGCCGTTGTAGCTGAATCTAAATGTACATTCTAGAATCAACTTTTGATTCACTAAGGAATAGGGCTGAATTTCTAAAGCACGTTTAAAAGCTTGGATAGCTTGACCATACTCTCCTAGTGCCGCATAACACAAGCCCATACCGTGAAGCGCCCCAAAATGTATCGGATTTATCTGCACAACCATCTGACAATCTGCCAGAGATTTTTGATAATCACCAATACTGTAATATAGAAAAGCTCGCCGATTCCAAGCTTCGGCAAAATCTGGCTGGTCTTTGATGAGTGCCGTCAGTGCTGTTTCGGCTTCAGGAATTTCACCTGCATCCAGTAACTTTTGACTACGGTCAATTATTTCCAGCCCATAAATTCCCTTTTGCTGAAACCAGATCCGCCAGATTTTTCTGGTTGCCTTTTCGCGGACTGTGGCATTGGGATTTTTCAACTCTTCCAGTAAGGAATTAATAGATAAAGAATCCATAAATTTGAAATCAGTGAATATACCCTTCTTTTAACTTTCTCACAAAATATATCTACAAAATCATTTTTAAAGTCATCTTTAAATTTACGGTGATTAATTGTTAATTATGAAATTTCTGTATTTTTTACTTAATTCAGCAATACGACTAATCCTAGACTCGACATTTAGAGTCCTAAGTATTGGTTATGAGGATACCAAACTTTTAAAAATAAAAACTGAGTACTAAGTAGTTGACACATCCCTAGTGACTAATAGTTCATAAAAACATTACAAAAAAACAATGACTATGCCAAAGCATTTGAGCTTAAACTTGAGACACTGAGGTTAAAATTTTAAGTTCTAATTCTCCTCTCATCTCCTCATCGCCCTCTTATTACTTCGATTTATAGGACTCTTGTCTGATTTCTGAACAAGATTTCAGATAAAACTCTGATAAAACGGGCTTTTCAGTCTCAGGATGTTTTCACAAATCAAATCGCAGTCCTATATCAGGCTTTATGAGAAATGTGAGTTAAGCCCCTTTTTCTATGCAACCTCACAGGTAGCAAACTATAATTCCTAATATATCGTTATAGTTTGCTACCTGTGAATTCAAATTCACTTTGTCAACAGCATCGACAGCTCATTTCACCTTTAGTCCTGTGTTCAAGCTTTTAATGCATCTGCCTGCTCTTGAGTTGTAACAACTGCTGCTTCTGGAACTTTGACTCCATCTTGAAGAGTTACACCAACGACAATCGCTCCGGTACCAATGGTTACATTATTGCCAACCTTGGAGCGAAACAATATAACGTCGTCTTCAATAGTCAGGTTATCGCCAACCTCCAATGGGCCGTGAAAAACAATATTGTCATCTGTGTTCAAGTTTTTACCAATACGAATACTAGTACCTTTCAAAGCGTGGAAAGTAACACGATCTTCGATCTTCGCATTGTCACCAATGACAATGGGCGAGCCTTCGTCCGCACGAATTGAGGTTCGTCTACCTACTACGCTGTTACTACCTAGTTGGACATTTCCAACAATTCGAGTAAATTCTTCAAACTGCACATTCTGTCCAATAGTTGGTTTAACTGGATTGGAATTCCAGGACGTTTTAGGTGCAATACCAATTCCTGTCACCGCATCAAAACCCGATTTTTTATAAAGTTGACCATAGTGTTCGGCAAACTCTTCATTTACCTTCAACACCTCCTCCTGAAATTCAGCGTTAGCTTTCGTTTTTAATGATAGAGCGTTGGCTTGAGCTTGGGTTGTAATGACAGCACCAATTGGCACTAAACGGTCTTTGCCAATGCGTACGTTTGAAATCTTTGCACCATGCAATACAAAAGCGCCATCTTCTAAAACAACATTGTTTAAATCAGCAAGGAAACCTATAAATGTAAAGTTACCAATTTTGGAATTCTTTATTTTTGCTTGATGTGCAATGCTGACTCGTTCTCCGGTACTGCTTGAGCGCTTTCCACAGTTGGATGAAGGAGCTGGGGTATTTCGTAATGCTAATAATAAAATGTTGTCCTGAAGGTTTGTTTCATTACCAAGACAGATTTGAGTGTCCGGATCTGCACTAAGTGTAGTATTAGACGCAACAAAAACTTTTTTACCAATAAATACGTTACCAAATAGTTCAACCAAAGGACTGATGAAGCTGGAATTGACAACGATCTTTTGTAAATTCTGTAAGCGAACTAATGAACTTTTTTCTGCTGCGGCTGCAAAACTGCTATCATGAGATACCAGGGCAAGACTTAGTATCAAAGCGGATAAAAAGCATCCAATCACTAAAAATTTGAGTTTTTTTCTCGACTTCACAATCATATTTATTCCTTTTTTAGCTTTGCGATCGCTCATAAAATTTCCCTAATCATCTCACTCTTTGGGCTGGCAATAGTGGCATTATCATCATAATCATCAAGCAAATTGCTCAGGTATATTTAACCCTCAAGTAACTGACGTGCAAATGCGATCGCCTCTGTGGATGTTGAGACTTTCCCCTCAGCTTGCGCTACGGCAATTTCTGAGAGCAGTTTGCCTATTATTGGCGAAGCCGGAATATCTAATGTTATAATTAATTCCTTCCCGCTCACTAAGGGAGTGGGATGAGCGACCAGATCATCAGGGTTCAGGTAGCGGTTGATCAAAAATGGCAAGATAAGCGATCGCAGCGCCTTGTCGCCAGACATCGCCTCTACCAAATTATCAAATGCTACAGCTAGCACTACTGTAGCAGGAAAAACAATATCTGCGTTATAGAACAAAAAGTACTGTTCTCGCAATGACATATCGATTACTTGAAGCTGTGGTAACACTTTTATCGCAGTGGTTACACCCCGGATTTCGGCACGACTATAGGTTAGTTTCTGTAATTCTATCTCTGCTAATTCTGGATTTGGGTTAACAAGACAAGCAAGTTTAGCAATACCTAACCAAGTGGTTTTAATACTATCGCGGACATACTCTTGTAATTGTGTCCCTAATTGTGGCCAATTTTGGGTTAGTGAAACAGCTGCATTGTCAACTGCTGCTAGTTTGATTAAGCTTTCACGAGTGGCATTTTTGAAGAAAGGGGCAATTAAACCATCTTCCCAAGCACTTGTTATCCAGGGAGTACCCTGAGAATTTCCCAGCAGATAGCCGATTTCTACCCTAACTCGTTCTGCGGCAACTTTGCTGATATGTGATGCTAAGGAACGAATTGCGGCTTGGGTAGCTGGCTCAATGGTAAAACCTAGTTGGGCGGCTTGGCGATAAGCACGCATTAACCGCAAAGGGTCATCTTCTAGGTTGGCGGGTGATATCATTCGCAAAATACCCTGTTGTAAGTCTGCATCACCTTGCAGAGGATCGATAATTTCTTGCGTATGCGGATTATAAGCGATCGCATTGACTGTAAAATCTCGTCTGTGCAAGTCAACTTCTAAACTATTTCCTTCCTGTTGGGCAAAATCAGCTGTAGCGTGGGGAAAAACCACACGGGCAATTTGTCGTTCTCGATCAAGTAACACAAAACCAGCTTGGTAATGATGAGCGATCGCTCTGGCAACTTTTACCGCGTTAGATGGTATAACAAAATCTAGATCCAGGTATTCACGAGTTCTGCCCAGGATGGCATCTCGGACAGCGCCACCTACCATGTAAGCAGGTTGTGGCAGCCATTCCAAGCTAAAAGGCCAATTTTCGGGAGCGAGGGTAGAAAAAACTGATTCACGCATTGTAATAAAAATCAACCCAGCAACTCATGAATAACAGTTGGGCTTAAGCTAGATTAACAATAAAGGCGTCTGGAGTTGGTTCTATTATGTGTATTTGCGTGAACTGCCACTATGTAGACAGCTGTTTTACCTATCATGCCGTTGAAGGGCAGCACCAACAGCCTCACTTGACTGAAACACCAGATTTTGACCCGAATGAACCTTCTATCAATGTCAACATTCGGACTAAAGATGATGTAATTGAAATGGAATGGGATGTTGTTGGTTGTCTGAGCTTTAAGCGGGAAATGGGTAAGTGGTCGAAGTTGCGTCCTGGTGAATTAGTGCCGACTTGACAATTTAACAGTAGTATGTTAAGTTCATGTCCATTAGTAACAGAACCTTGACAATTGAATCACAAGTTTCCTAATGAAAGCAAAAGTATTTATTTTGACTTTGGACACGTAAGTTTTGTGGGGGGGGTATGGCGATCGCTCAAACCCTGATTCTTTCGTTGACCCCCTCGACAAGCTGCTGTGTAAGCGTTTGAGCGGATGTACTATTAGATTTTTGTCAATAATTTAGGCTTATTGACAAGTAAATTAGACCCACTCGAAAATGACCTTTGAAGACCAGTCACAGTAAGGGTTCTAGAAGGGTGGGGTTTACTCAATCACTTCCCCTCACGGGGATGGAAACCTTTTAGAAGTCTCCCAGACGCAACTAAACGTTACAGTTTACTCAATCACTTCCCCTCACGGGGATGGAAACTTTTGTTGTTTACAGTATTTAATACAGTTATACGTCCCAGTTTACTCAATCACTTCCCCTCACGGGGATGGAAACCCCCCTGCTCGACAATCCGCGAGTTTCATTTCTCTCAGTTTACTCAATCACTTCCCCTCACGGGGATGGAAACCTTCTGGACTGGATACAATATCTACAACACTGTATTCTTGTTTACTCAACCACTTCCCCTCACGGGGATGGAAACTAAATCCTTGAGTGTTCAGGTCTACGGTCATCAAAATCGTTTACTCAATCACTTCCCCTCACGGGGATGGAAACTATTCAGCATTGAGGTCGGGGTTGCCAGTCCAGAATTGTTTACTCAATTACTTCCCCTCACGGGGATGGAAACAATATGCAATTATGATCACATATTGACCGACACTCGTAAAGTTTACTTAATCACTTCCCCTCACGGGGATTGAAACCCATCTTTGTCTTCCTTCTTCTCAATTGTTACGTGAGTTTTTCAATCACTTACCCCTCACGGGGATGGAAACTGCGCCTTAGATAGTGTCGAACCTCCATTCTGGAACAGTTTTTCAATCACTTCCCCTCACGGGGATGGAAACTTGACTATGATGTGGTTGAATAGATAAATCAAGTCAACTCTAAAAAATCAATATTTTAATCAACTTTGACCACAGAACTAAAACACCTCACAACCAAAAAATACGCGAGGCTAATGTATTATACAGATGGAGATAACGATGGGTGACAAGAGAATTTTTAAGCGTCCCACAACTAACAAAAGTTATTATTAGGAAGGCGATAAGGCGATCCGGAAAACGAACCGCAGAGGACGCAGAGATCACGGAGGAATGAGAGTTTGAGAGGGTTTTTGCGTAGTCCTATTAGGGAGGCGATAAGGCGATCATATAATATAAAGAAGCCAACCAAGAGAAAACAGTATGACCAACGCACAGCGACTAGACAATGTAGAAGATGAACTCGAAACTGTTAAGCAGTTGCTAGTGTCTACTGCCAGCTACGGAGAATCAACAAGCAGACGGCTTGACCAGTTAACCATAAAACAAGACCGTACCCAAGTTCATCTTGACCAGTTGACCATCAAACAAGACCGTACCCAAGTTCATCTTGATCAGATAGGGGTGCGGCTTGACGAGTTAACCATAAAACAAGACCGTACTCAATCTCACCTTGATCAGTTGACCATCAAACAAGATCGTACCCAATTTCACCTTGATCAGTTGACCATCAAACAAGACCGTACCCAATTTCACCTTGATCAACTAGGGACACGTGTTGACCCGATAGGGGGAAATGTTGACCAAGTTTCTGATAAGCTTGATAGTTTTATCACTCACACACAACGCCTATTTACAAAGACAGGTAGTGAGATAGAGGAAACAAAGGCACGAACTGAACGATTAGAAGCACTCATGATCAGGCTTGACCGAAACTATGAGGAACAAAAATCTCAGTTTCAGGAGTTTAAACTTACTACGGGTGCTGCCTTAGAGCGAATTGACCGAGTTTTAGACTATCTACTGAGACAGCAAGGCGGTAATCCAAATCCCCCATCTTAACTGCGATCTCTCACAAACCTTGCAAAAAACCCGTTTGACTGGTTGTTACTCAACTGATTTGTTACTTTTTAATTATTCAGTAAAACCTTATAAAAGTAGTTGATTATACTTTTCAATTAAGAACCGCTATGTTATATCATGTTCGACTTAATACTTATGTCATTGCGAGGGTCGCGCGGCAATCCCAAAACCTTGCGATTGCTTCTCTACGAGACGCTGCGCGAACATTTCACTTCTCTACGAGACGCAAGCGCGAACGTTGCATTCGCAATGACATATCGTAAGTGATTTGCCGAACTTGATATTATATGCTTGAATAAATCACATTAACTCTATAAAAATATATATTTTAATTAACTTTGACCACAGAACTAAAACACCTCACAACCACAAAATACGCTTTATCACTCCACACCAGCACTCCCGAATTAGGACTAGCAATTAGTAATTTTGCAGGCGAAACTCGCTCTCAAGTTTGGAATTTGGGACGTGATTTATCTAGCTTAATACATCAACATTTAATTGAATTTATCAAACCCCAAACTTGGGCAGATTTGTCTTATATCGCAGTTGCAAAAGGCCCTGGCGGCTTTACGGGTACTCGTATTGGTGTTGTCACCGCTCGTACTTTGGGACAACAATTAGATATTCCTGTATTTGCGATTTCAACTTTAGCAGCAGTAGCTTGGTCAGAAGCCGGTAAAAGTCAAAATCCAAAAACTATTGCTGTGGAAATGCCAGCACAACGGGGTCAATTTTTTGTTGCTATTTATCAGTTTGAGCCAGATGCTTCTGGACTAAGAGCGTGTTTACCAGATACAGTTATGACACCAGAAGGATGGCAAGAAACTTTAGCTAATTGGAATACCAGTGATCAGCTAATTGAAGCCAAATCTGGGTTAGCAGCGACGGTGACGAGTATCTTGGAACTAGCTAATCTCGATTGGCAAGAGGGCAAATCTCCTAATTGGTCAGAGGCTTTGCCCTATTATGGGCAACATCCGGTAGAAATTTAAGAGGATGTTTTAAGTTTTGAAATTAAATCATTGGACATAAACCTTAGTAATTGCCTCCAGCATTTTAGCGATCGCGCATTCACGCTGTCTGAACATAATCCAGCAGTGGTGGGAAAATCTTAGCTTTTTCGCAAGAAACCAATATAAGCATTAAGCTAGAGTTCGATTCGCGTATGTAGTTATACAAAACAGAAAAAGCTTTGGTTGTTAAATAATGAGCGTTTTTGAGTATGACAACTACTTTTGTCTTACTTGATTCTGACAACGCTATCTTAGTTTGCTTTATTAAATTTTCAATATCTTTAGCTTCGTAACTAACTTGAGCATCAAATTCTATTGCTAAATCGCATAAATAAGGTGTCATTTTTGTTCTTCTCCCGTTTCTGGTTTGGTTACTTTCTCGAAGCGTAGTGTGTAAGTCCTGAATTTATTTCTGGGCGGTACAACAGGGCAATAAAGGCTTGTTTACAACTTCTTTAATGTCTACTGAATTCAACAAATCTTCCCAATATTTCTGAACTTCGGGGTCATTAGGACGCTGGCGGCGTAAATTAGCCAAAGTTCTCAGAGAGTCTTCCCAAAACCCAGCTGTTGCAAATAGGACTGCGCGATCTAAGTCTGTACTTGGTTGTTTTAGCTGAAGAGATAGGTTTTCATCTTGCGATCGCACTATTTTGCCTTCTACGTATGAGTCTTTATCGCGGTTACGAGGATCACAAATCATTGAAAAAGTCCAAGTATACTCTTTACCAATTTGTAGAGATGGCTGATTAGCAGGTAAACCTACACTAACAATACCAGTTTGTCCAGCAGGTTTAAAAGTTTCTTTATACACTGGGTCACTGTTGTCATCATCCTGCAAAACAAATTCCAGTGCTTGTACTGGTACAGAGGTTTGAGGAATGTAGAAAAAGAATGTGGGATGCTCTGCTGTGGTTCGTTGAGCTTCCTTATCTGTTGGTGTCAGGGGAATGAGAAATTGTCCAGTTTGAAAGCAATTTCCCCGTGTTCCTGCTGACCTTACTCTACCAGGTCTACCTGGGACGAAGGCAATACGATTTCTGCTACTTCCACGTTGAATGTAACCTGTAATATTTCTAATTGCAGCAGTAGCATACCGATCACCAGGACGTACCCGCTCTGCTTGCTGAAAATATCCTAAAGCTTTTCGATAGTTTCTCCGTCTGGTTTCATTATAGCCAAGTTGCATATATTGGGTGTAAGCAGATTTGGCTTGTGCCACTTGAAAAACCGACTCTGTTGCCAAAACCTGAGCAGTGATTACATGATCTAAGGGAAGAAATGCCAAAGCAGCAAGCAGATAGCTTGCCCAATATCTATGTTTCATGATGTCCATACCACTTGTACTACATTGCTTGAATCTATATAATACAGTAGCCTAAGCTGGACAGTTGCAAGATTTTATGTGTGCTACTTTGTAGGAAGGTTGAGCTAGCCTTCTGATTTTTATCCAACAAGATTCCTGAGTTTTACCCTTTGCAATGATCATATCCAAAAGTTGCATAGCCTCGTCGATGTTGTTGGCGAGCATTTGCCCTTCTGTGTCTGTACTTGGTTGTTTTAGCTGAAGCGATCGCCTTATTGCAGCTACCGCAGTTTACCACTAGTTGACATTGGCTACAGTCGATACCAATCTCACGGGTGCTTCCTGGTTACAAACATTAAGCTAGACAGAAAATTCACGAATCACACAAATATAGCCTCTCCCTTGCCGGACACTGGAATGTCTATAAAAACTATGTAATTACATATACAATATAGCTTGTATAACGTAAGTGTAATTATTAGTTACGTATCAGGTAACATCTTTAGGAAAAGCTAATGGCAAGACAGCCCATTGTTCTGAATGGCAAAGAGTTCAAATTTCAGAAGAACGCCAAAGAATACTTTAAGCAAATGCTTGAAAGGTATCGTAATGGTCAGACGGTTAATACTGATGATCATGAAATGCTTCTCGCCCTCATTGAGCGTCATCCTGAAGCTGACAAAAAGATTGGATGTGGTGTAAAGCGCCTCTATAAGGATAGAACCGATATGCCTACAAGTTGTTTCTGGATAGAGCGTGAAGATGGCAGTAAGACTGACTTCTCCTACCCAACAGCTATAGCTGCAAGAGAAAAGTCACTATATCAAGAATTCTTTGAGGCTTGTCGAAATGCAGTTCAAGACGACCTCAAGAAGACTAAAGAACAATTTTTTGGTAAATTTGCTGATGAGACTGGCAAAGTGAAATGTGACATTACAGGCGAAAAAGTCGCTATCTACGAGAGTCATCTCGACCACAAAAAGCCTTTAACACTCCAAGTTATTGTAAATACATTTCTTGCTGCTAATGAAATTGAGATTAAGCCTGAAATGCTTTCTCTGTCTCAGGATGCTCAATTCCAAACTACCTTTTTAGATATTGAAATTAAAGATAAATTCAAGCGCTATCACCATAAGATAGCTGATCTAAGAATAATAAAAACTGAACTAAATCTTAGTCTTGGAGGTTCTGAGAGAATCTTAAAGTCTAAGAAACCAGTAATTATTCCAAAAGAATTATTCGATGATTGATAATATTTCATTCAATATTGGGACGATGCCATACTTCACCCAAGAAGCTATTCAATTGTTTTAAACTTGAATTACTGTAGTAAATTTGTATGTAACGCTCGAACATGACACAAAACACATTTAAGGTTCAAGCATTTTGGGATAAAGATGCAGAAGTTTGGGTAGCAAGTAGTGAAAACGTGCCAGGATTGGTAACAGAAGCTTCTACGATTGAGTCTCTTACGCAAAAACTCAAAGAAATGATACCAGAACTCCTTATTTTGAATCGAATTGTGCCTTCTGATTATGTGGGTTCTATCAGCTTTGAATTAACCAGCCATCGAGAAGAGTTGATAGAGGTGGCTTCATAAATGGGTTTGTCTTTTACTCCTGAGTTGAAAAAGATGCTTTTGGAAGCTGGGTGCTACTTTGAAAGGCAAGGCAAGGGAGACCATGAAATTTGGTATAGTCCAATCACAGACCGTCGTTTTGTGGTAGATAGTTTCATTAAGTCACGACATACAGCTAACACAGTTTTGAAACAAGCAGGACTGTCTAAAGCTTTTTAATTTTGATAATTTTTGTGTCGAGATATTGAATACTGGACAACTCGTTGAGCATAGCGATCGCTACGTTTAAAACTGTGACGATTTTATGTAAAGTTGTACTTATTAAAACAATTCAGCTTTCAGATGGTCTGCCAATCGAATTGCTAAAGCGACAATAGTAAGCGTAGGATTAGCATAGCCTCCTGTAGGGAAAACAGAGCTACCTGTTATGAATAAATTAGAGATGCCGTGAACTTGACAATTTGCATCTACTACTCCTTGTTTTGGGTCATGAAGCATACGTGTTGTTCCCATATTATGATGAGTACTAAGAGAAGCAACTGGACGATCTCCATCTAATTCAATCTGCAATTTACCCAGTCCTGCACTAGCAAATTCTTCTGCAAATACTAGCTGCGATCGCTTCACACTACAAATATCTATTTTGCTCCAATGATTAGTTAATTTTGCTTGATGCCCAATTAATTCTCTTGCGAGTGTAATTCCTGCTGGGGCAGCACCAACTATACAAACTTCGGCATTAATAACTTCATCTATTGGCAATTTCCGGCTATCAATCAACATATTTTTTGTTTCACCCAGAGGCGCAGAGAAGAGTGTAAAAGAACGATTTTTGTAGGAACTTTAAGAAATACTCGGCATCGCAGAACGAATTGCACTAATAAAATTTTGGGCATAATTCTGCGTTGAGAAATCGAGGGCGCGTTGCCTGGCAGCCATTCCCGCACTTTGGGCAAATTCTTGTTCGTCCAGATAGCGGAGAATTGCGATCGCTAATTTCTCTGCATCGCCGTAAGGTGTTAATAGTCCATTCATGCCATCGGTAATAATCTCTGTTGGGCCGCCTGCACTGCCAGCAATCACAGGTTTACCCAGCGCCATCGCCTCAATAATTACAATCCCAAACGGCTCTTTATCTGAGGCATGGACAAATACATCCATCGCCTGCACCCACTCTGGAATATTACGCTGTAACCCAGCCATAATTACTTGGTCTTTCAAGCCCAAGGCGGCGATTTCCGCTTTTAAGAAGTCCTCATAATCTGGTTCTAAATCGTGCTTACCGCCAACCACTACACAATGAGCATCAGGATACTTCTGTAAAATTTTGGGCATTGCTTGCACCAATACGTGCATTCCCTTCCATCGTTGCAATCGTCCAACAATTCCAATCAACGGCCCATGTAAAGGTAAGCCCAGTTTCCGCCGTGTTTCTTCAGGAGAAGGCAAAGCATTAGGCTCAAATCGGTCTAGTGCGACACCAGGATAAACCAAAGGTGTTGGTCTGTGGGGCCAAATCTCTGCCTGTGCTTGCTTACCATCTTGCGAGAGAGTGATAATTGCACGAGCGGGTATTAAAGTAGCAATTCGTACCAACCAAGTTTTGTCACTAGGTACTTCTAGTTGATACCACACAGCAGGCAACCCCGCCAACATTGCCGCCAAACCTCCAGATATATGCGTAATCCACATCCAATTGACAATTATATCTGCACGTTCGCGGCGTGCGATCGCAGCTATCCGAAAAACAGCGCCAATAAAACGGTGGATTTGGCGTAAACGTCCACTTTCCACAACTCGCGCATCAATACCCAGGGACTTTACTTGTTCTACCATCGGGCCGTCTTCTAAAAATATCACCAGCCACTCAACACCGGCATTACGTCCCTGCTGTACCAAATCCCAAAGCATCATTTCACCGCCGCCTCGTTGCTCGGCTAGTGGCATTACAATAATTACTTTCATAATTTCAACCTTTGTTTAAGTTTATTCACTAGAAATAGATGTATGAATTTTGTTTCGCGCAAAGGCGCAAAGACGCAAAGAAAGAATCAGGAGTTTTAGACAAAAAATCTTCTCTTACGCCCTTTTTGCTGTAATTTCTTGATGTTGATAATATTTATGTCCTGCCATAGCCATAGCTAAAAATCCCCAAAGAACCATGCCTGCCACACTCAACATCCCGCTACCAATAATTAGCTGTGTAGAAGAACTGATACCAATGGCGCGGGCAGCACTGATAAAACTATCAAAACGACCTTCGCCATAGCTGCTAACACTAATAATCAACAAAATTAATCCACCCATATAAAAAATAGCTCCAAACCAACCAAGGGTGAAAAACATATCTAAAATGCCACTATCAATCACCACAACTTCGATTTGACCAGTTTTTTCATTGACCTTCCAGATATTTCCTAAGCCGTTACCTAGACCATTAGAAAGAGCTAAACCAAGGTTTTTGTCATAACTTCCCGATCTATCTTTAAAACTATTATCTTTTTCAAGATTAGAAAAAGTTTCTAAACGGGCTGCTACAACCCCAGCAATTGGCTCGATAGTTGTTAATGGCACAACACAAATTGCCATCACTACAATTATGGTAATTAAGCGCATTTGAATTCGGGTTTTGACTGAACCCATAATCATAATTACTCCCAATAACCAGCCTCCCCAATTAGTACGGGCTTGTGTCAATAGGAAGGATAAGTAACCAACAGCAGAAGCAGGAAAAATTAAGTTTCCTGAACTGGTAAATAACAACAGCAAACCAGCCTGCATGACGGAACCAAAGGGGCCGACTGAGTGCAACGTACTCCATACGCGCATCCCGAAAGGCACAGGATTGCCAGAACTCATGAATAGTTTTGATTCGATGAGCCAATATCTATCCCACTCAGGAGCTACCACAAATTGATATACACCATAAGCTCCTAAAATCAACACACACCAAAGAAATGTTCGCTGAATGTTCTGGCGATAACTGGGATAATCTCGCCAGTTCATAAATAAGTGAAAAGCGAAAATGATCGGACTGAGCCAATCCATTAATCCGCGTGCTACAGGGATAGGTTGATTATAAATCAGACCGATTAGAAAGCCATAGAACACTCCGATAAAAGCCAAAACAAACGGCAATCCCCCTTTACGAGAAGCGCTAGGAAAGTGTCGCAAGAATGTTGCTATGGTGACAAATACCACTAAATAGGGTGCTATGAGCATTTGACGGGTAGCATCCCAGCCCACTCGATAGTCAACTAAGCGGGTAGCTAAGGGGGTAAGGAACCAGATCCACCAAGTAAAGCTGATGTAGAGAATGGGATGCCGCAAGTATAAAAATACGGCTACTATTAAAGCTGTTACTGGATAAATCAGACGTAATGCAGCAGTAGCACCAGCAAAATAGCAAACTACAGTTAGTAATAGGAAGCCTGCGATCGCCATCCAACCCTGTAGCGATCGCTCTTCGGGAGAATAGTTTTCTTGTAAAAAACTATTGTAAAGTATCTGCTTAGAATTCATTCAATTTTAGATTTTGGATTTACCAAAGGTTTGTAGTAAGCACTTTAGTGCTTAGAAAATAAGGACTAAAGTCCTTACTACAAACTTGTTTACCCATCAATTTCAACTTGACAGACCACTAGAGATAAGAAGAAATTGAATTTTGAATTTTGAATTGTTTATATCCCTGCCAACGCCCACGCCAGGATGCTATCAACTTTTTACCCGCAAACTGCCCTTGACTGGGTAAAAATCTCAGCCATTGTACTAAGCCCAAGCTATCGCATGTACCCACGAATATTGCCCAGAATAAAAATACAATCCGGCGGATAAATGGCAGATGCTCTAGTAAAACTAAAGTTTCATTATGGACTAAGTTAATAAAGGCAATTTCATTAAAGTTATTTCGCTGATCTTCATCAAAACGTTGTGCCGGATAGTGATCTACGGCAACGTTAGGATCATAAATTATCTTCCAACCAGCCCGCTTTAATGTTAGAGTAAATGCCATTTCAAAGTGTACCTGTGCACCAGTACCACGCATCCGTTCGTCAAAGCGCAATTGCCCGATTGCCTCTTTACGAAAACTCATGTTTACGCCCTTGAGAACATCGACTTCGCGGGGTTGTCCTACTCCCAGGTGATGGTTGCCAATCACTCGCCCAAACCATTGCAACTGTCCGACTATTAAACGGGATTCGTCTTCTAATTTGCTGCCGTGGTGTACCCAATCACGCCCACCAAGACCGCCAATGCAACTATCACAGATAAAGTGGGCAGCGATGCGCTGTAACCAATCTGGGTGGGGTGCAGCATCATCATCAGTAATGGAAACAATATCGCCCTCCACCTCAGCTAGTCCGGCGTTGAGGGCTGCTACTACCCCCGATTGTGTCACTTTTACAGTATGCAGTGGCAGATTGTGCGCTTTGAATTGCGCTAGGAATTGCCAAGTTTCTGCATCTGTATCGCGGACAACCACTATCACCTGATCAACTGGTTTAGTTTGCTCCTGTAGCGCCAAAAGGCAGCGTGATAGGTCTTGTGGACGGCGATAAGTCGGTATAAGAACGGTGTTCCGCATTCTTGCTTAACTCCTCGAATAAATCCACATAAGTTTGTGCCATAGTAGTCCAGCTATGTTGTTCTGCCACAGAGCGAGCGGCTTGACTCATCTGCTGCATTAGCGGACGATCGCTCACCAAGGACATCAGCGCCACAGCTAAAGCCTCGATATCATCTGAGTTGGATAAGACGATGCCACATTCTGATGTCACCAACTCTGCACCCCCGGTTGCCGTGGCTGTAATCACTGGCAGTCCTGAAGAAAGTGCTTCTAACAATACGAGGCTGCAAGCTTCGTATCGGGAAGGAAAAACAAATAAATCTACTGCTCGCATAATTTCAGGGATATCACGGCGAAATCCGATAAAATGCACGCGATCGCTTAATCCCAAAGAGGCGGCTAGTTGTGGGAAGGGACTACCTTCGATATGACCTACCACCGCCAGATGTAAATCGGGAACTTTCGCCAAGGCGTGCAGCACTGTATCTAAGTTCTTTCTTGGTGTGCGGATATCTCCGGCGAATAATGCTAGGGTGACATTCTCTGGTAAACCTAATTTTTGGCGATTGCTTTCACCAGGGGTAAACTCTTCTAGGTCTACGCCATTGACAATTACGCGAATGTGAGAACGTGGTACACCAATGTTGACTAATTCTTGGGCTACTTTTTCCGATACAGCTACGACAATCTGCGCTTTTTGGAAGGCTTGTTTTTCCCAACGAGCATTAAAAGCCGTAAATAGCCACTGGTAAAAACCATACAAATCTCGACGGTTGCGAGAAATATGAACAGGCGATCGCAACCATGAACTGTGGACAAAATGTACAGCATTCACATCAGCCGCAGCCATATTAATTGCTCCATTGATTTTAACTAAATCAATGTCAGAGCGATTTTGATGCAACCAATCTGCACTTTTTTGGGCAAATATGAAATTACGAACAAATTCGGTGGGATAGCTTTTAACTGGAATTGAAATCCAATTAACTTGGCTATTGTCTTCTAGTTCTGGTGCGACTTCACTAGCTAATAATGTCAGGTGATGACCACGACGGATTGCTTCTTGAGTAACTTCGTAGTTTACTCGTCCCTGACCATCGCCTTTTTTGATTTTATGAGTAACAATACAAAGTTTCATACACTAACTTCCTGAAGATAAAAGCTCACGCAGAGACGCGGAGGCGCAGAGAAAGAGTTTAAAAATAATCTTCTTTTCTTTCCTTTGCGGGTTGTTTAAAAATAACTTTCACAACTCAGATATGGTTGCTATACTATTTCGATGTTCTTATTAGCTTACTCGCTAAAGTTTGCGGAGTAAAACTAAGACCAAGTGCGGCTATAGTTCGCACATTAAATTTTTGTTTTTTCAATGCCTGCCAAAAATAAGGACGTGCTGCTGATATTTGTTCACTTCGGAGCAAACCAATTCCCAAAGTTGTATTAGCTTCTAACCATTTCTGTTCAAAGTATTTCTGAAATTCCTGTAGACGAGTGTCTTGCATAAAGACTTGATAACAAAAAATTTCGCTTTTAGCTTTGCGGATTTTTGCCTGCACATCTCGACTACCACTAAGCATAGTATCAGTTTGCTCATGGGCGCGATATCGCGTTAATCTTTCTGGATAGTAATAAGCACCACGACCAGATATGCAACAAAGGTAAGTTAAATATAAATCCCACATCCCGCCAACTTCTGAGGGAATACTATCCCAATCAATAAAATTATTGCGAATTACACAAGATGCGGCAGTGGGTATGCTTTTATCTATCAATCCAATTTTGGAGAAAGGTTGATGAATTCCTTTTGCTAGTTTATCCCGCTTATAACCATGTGTATTTTCTTCAGTTCCAACATGATTAATTATGCTATTTGCATCTATGATATATTGGTCACAAAAAGCGAGAATTAACTCAGAGTTTTCTTCTAGTACTGGTACAAGCTTTGCTAAAAAGTCTTCATTCCACATATCATCGTCATGGAGACTAGCAACATATTTACCTTGCGCCATTTTGAAGGCGTGTTGCTGATTAGCTAACATGCCTACGTTTTGCTGATGCCGCCAAAATCTGATGCGTGAATCACCAAAAGATGCCACAAGTGCTTGAGGATTTTCTGAACTACAATTATCAGAAACAATAATTTCAATATTTTGATAAGTCTGTTTAATAGCACTAGCGATCGCTTGCTTGAGATACTCTGGTCGATTATAGGTAGGGATAATAACGCTAACTAAAGGTTGTTGGTATTCTTGATGCAATGACATATTTTTTCTCTTTCGATTTTTCTAAGTAAAAGATGCACCATTTGATGTTTTGACCAAACTAAGCTTATTTAATTTGAGAGATGCTATATGATTTTTTCGCTATGGAGGGAAATTCTGCTATTGTTTTTGCATAAATTGTTCGCAGATTATTTATATGAGCCTCCATTGTAAATTCTTTCATCAATAAAGCATGACCTTGTTCACCCATATATCGGCTTTTTTGATGATCTATATACAATTCATGAATAGCGTCGGCCAGCTTTTTGATATCATTTCCTGGAACAAGAATACCTGTTTCTCCATCTTGTAAATGTTCTGGAATTCCTCCGACTGCACTACCAATTACAGGTCGATAACGAGCATAAGCTTCTAAAGTTACAAGACCCGCAGGTTCAGGCCAAACACTGGGAAAGATGACGGCAAAACACTGTTGATAAAGTTGATTTAATTTATCGCGATCGCACCAACCATGCCAAGTTATTCGATTACTCAATTTGAGGGTGTTTGCTAACTTTTCTAAGCGGGGTCGTTCCCATCCTTCACCTGCAATATCAAGTTTAATTTGCGGGTCTGTATGTATTAAGGTTTTGAGTAGCCATTCCAGACCTTTATCAGAAACAATCCGTCCAGCAAACAAAATTCTATGATTTTGGTGGACTTCTAAACTCAGAGGTGTAGTTGCTATTTGTGGTAGAGAGATACCACAGTGTAGAGTTACAGTTTGCTCTGGGGGAACACCATTTTGAATCAATTGTTGCCGCACATATTCACTATTAGCAACAAAAGTAATTTTTGTCTTTTTTAAGACATCTAAGAACTGATGAGTGGTTTGAAATTCTCTAACAGTTCTTAAAGGTCTACGGCTACCACATTTATCTACTAGTTTACCCCAAGTACATCCTAAATAAGAAAAGTTGCGATCGCAGATTGTGCGCTGCCCTGCTAAATATTTTGTACCGCTAGGACAATACAATGAGTGATTATGAACGCTGAAGACAGTAGGACATTCGCCTGTCAGCTGCAATAGTAAATCTGGGCTGTGGATGTGCAGCAACTTTAACTGACTTTGATCAACATTATTGAGCGATTTTATCACGCGATCGCTAACATCAGTTGGTCGATGTTCAAACAAAGAAGCTAAATAAGTTTCAACACCTCCGCCCCCAGTTTCCTCAAAATTAGAGCATTGATAAATTAGGTCTTTGTTAAACATTTTCTGATCCATGTTTTCCGTTCTTGTTCAGCAATACCATTTCATCAAATATCTGATATAGATACATAGCTATGCCCCTACAGTCGATTGATCTATTACAAATATTTTTGGAAATTGATTTAATTTTAACGAAAGTTTGGGGATTGTTTCTAATCTGGTTGACTCACTTCATACTGCATTTGATGATATTTCCAAAGCTTACCTTTGAGATCAAGTAGTTCTTTATAATTACCTTGCTCTACTATCCGTCCCTGTTCTAAAACTACAACTTTATCTGCTTTAGAAATAGTAGAAAGACGGTGAGCGATCGCAATCACTGTTTTACCAACAGATAGCTTTTCTAATGAATCTTGAATTAAGCGCTCAGATACCGAATCTAATGCACTAGTTGCCTCATCCAAAATCAAAATCTCTGGGTTACGTAGTAGAGCGCGCGCAATAGCAATTCGCTGCCTTTGTCCTCCAGATAATCTAACACCTCTATCTCCCAATTGGGTATCAAAACCTTCCGGCATTTCCAAAATAAATTCTAATGCATTCGCTAGTTCAGCAGCTATTTTAATTTCATCATTAGTTGCTCCTGGAGTCCCGTAAGCAATATTTTGCCAAACATTAGTATTGAAGATAAAAGTATCCTGACTAACGACAGCTATTTTACGGCGTAGGGAGTTAATTTCAAACTGCCGGATATCAACTTCATCAATATAAAGATATCCCTCTGTAGCATTATAAAATCGAGGAATTAAATCAGCAAGGGTTGTTTTACCAGCACCAGATGCTCCAACTAATGCTGTCATTTTTCCCTTTTCAATCGTCAGGGTAATATTATGCAACACTAAATTCTGATCATCGTAGCCAAAATCTACAGAAATTAAGTCTATTGACCTTTTTAAACCTTTAAACTCAATTGTGCCATTCTGAAAGTAATATTTATCATCACTTTTTAACAGATTTTTAATATTATCTGCTGAACCATGTAGAGTGCTGAGAAATGCTCTTGTACCATTAATATCTTGAACAAACGGAATAAAGCGAAATAGTACAAAGAAAAAGGTTAGCAAAGAAGAAACTTGTAGCGTTCCATTAGTAACCAAACTAGTGAACGCCAAAATAATCATTCCGACCAATACTGTAGTAGCTACACCTTCAGCAATTGGCTTGACAAGTGTCCAGGTAAATACAACTTTAGTTGTAGTACTTACTACCTTATTGCTAGCTTTGTAGTAACGCTGGCGCTCAAATTCTTGAGTACCACAGGAGTGAACAGTGCGAATGCCATTAATAAATTCTATGGCTGTTGATGTAAAATTAGAATTGGCAGTTGTCATGCCAAAACTTGATTCTCTGACTCTAGCGTTTAGAGTAGACAACCCTACACCTAAAAGTGTAAATAGTAATGCTGAAATCAGTGTTAGTTGCCATGATATCAAAAACATTGATATTAAGTAGACAAGAGTTGTCAATCCTCTAGTCACTAAAAAGGCTCCACCACTGAAACCCTGTCTGATCCTTTCAATTTCTGTAGTAATTGTGTTAATCAGTTCACCAGAACGAGTTTTGGCAAAGTAACTTAGCGATAATGATTGTAACTGTTCAAAAATTTGCTTACGTAAACGATCAGCAAGATGTAGTTGAGATAATTCGGTGTAGACTTGGGAAAAGTAATTGAAGGTTGCACGTAACCAAGTACTTAATAAAATCAGCAAAGATACGCGATACAGACGATTGATTGCCGATGTCTTTGCTCCCAAAACCCAAATATCAAACCAACCTATTCCTGTTTGGACAGGTTGAGCATTGGGACTAGTTAAGCTTTGCAAAAAGGAAAGCAAGAAACCAATACTTACACCTTCAAAAGTTGCCGCCAGAACTGAAAATATTAGAGCTAAAGTTGCAATTTTGCGAAAGTGTTTAAATTCTTGCAATATTAAATAGTTATCCTGCCAAAAGCTGGTAGCTTTGAGCAGATTGCGGAATGATTGAGGAAGTTTGAAAAGCATGGATTCTTCTAATAATAATTTGACATGTAATACCGATTACCTGTGAGGTTGCATAGAACAAGAGGCTTAAGCCCCTTGTTTCACTAAGCCTGATTTTGTGCAGTTTCACAAAGAATTGGTCTAAGAATTCTCAAAGTGTTTGGCTATCCAGATGTAACAGGTGGGGCTGGGCTTCTACTTCCCATAAAGCTGTAATTTCTGGTAGTTTATTTAGCTGTACTGCATCTTCTAAAGTCCAAGAACGAGATCCGGTCAAACTTATGTCACCCCGCAGCACGTTAAACAACTGCGGTAGATTGTCGAGACTGTATTTACGCATCCAACGCCCTAGCGGTGTGATATTGTGCTTTGTAGTTGAGCAGAACCTAATCGCTCGAAAGAGTCTACCTCGTTCTCCAACATGCCACTCACGGCAAAAAAGTGACCCTGGCGAGTAAGCCTGCATCAACACAACCAATCCCAGCATTACTGGACTAACTAATAACAGCAACATTAAAGCAGCAATCCAATCAATTAGTCGTTGTAAGGGTTGATTGGCTTGTTTCGGCAGTTTATTGCCAGGGGGTATGTGTAGGAATATTGGCTTATGAGCTTGTTCACATGCATCTGCCCAAAATCGGAGCAAAGCCTCACCTAGTTTTGGATCTATGCTTACCAAATTTACAGGAGAATGTTGTAAGCATTCTACTAGCGATCGCTGATTATTTAACGAAGGCAGATATGGTTGTTTAACTCGTCCAGGCAGCTTCACCAACAGTTTACCCCGTCGCCACTGGAGTGTGCAGTACCCAGAGCGATTATCTTGGTGTTGCCCAGTTACATCATATAAATCCTGTAGAGTTGGAATTATTGAAGTTGTCATAAATGTCTTTGGGATTATACAGAAGTGAATTGCTGAAGAGTTATCAAAGGCTATCAATGCCAAAGACCCAAATCCGCATCTTGTTCTAAGTCCAAAAAGTTGGAGATAATTGAGGGCAAAAACATGTTGTTACTATTTGCCACTCAGCCAAGCACATATCGTATAGAATTCTGCTGGTGTAGAGATATCTAAATTAGACAGATACTAATTACATAGGTAGCAATCAACGTTACTATCAATATTCATGGGCAAATCAGGATTTTCCGGGAACTATTGAAAGTTGAAAAGTGTAGAGGCAAATTACCCATGAATCTATATCTATGTTTAATTGGGCTGAGGTGTTTATTGTGTCAATAGATTTAACAAAATCAGTCCTCTCTTAATCTTCTAGCCTTTTTGAAGATGCTTTAATCTCTAGAGTATAAGACTATGTAGAAACAGCGATCGCTCAAATAAATTCTTTATTTACTCTTTAAAGAGCCAGTGATTTCTCTGAAAGCCTATAAAGATAGCATAAATATACTGAATTTTTCCTGATAGCGAAAAAATTAAATTTTGTTCATCAAGTGCGATCGCTCCTTAGAATATACAATACAAGTATTAGGCATAGGCTTTAGTAGCGGTGCTGCATCTACGCCCGTCGTAGATATTGCGTCTATCTTGTCAGAGGATGTTTGAAAAGTATTTGGCTATGATTTTAGGCACTTTATTGATACCACCTAACCCCCTTTAAAAAGCTACCGTGTACACATAAGTCTCTCTTGAAGCAATTTACGGTTTATCGAATAGTCCAAAGAAACCTCACCCTGCTTTTGCTACGCAAAACCTGTCCCTCTCCTTACCAAGGAGAGGGATGTCCGTCAGGACAGGGTGAGGTTTTTGATTTTGTTTGTGTGTACACTGTAGCCTTAAAAAGCAGGGAACCGGAATCAAAGTCCCCCAATTTATCGGGGGATTTAGGAGGATCTAGAACGTTTTGATACCATACAATAGGACTTTTAAAACATCCTCTAAACACGCGATTAATTGCGTCTCTACCAACTAATAACTAAATCGTTATGGCAAACACTATTTCAATTACCGATTCTTTAATTCCCAGTCCCGTCCCTAAATCAACAATTATTCGGTTGGAGAATATTTTTAAAATATATGGGAGTGGTGAAACTGAAGTAAAAGCCCTAAATGATGTAAATTTGACCATCCAAGAAGGCGAATATTGTGCAATTATGGGGCCTTCTGGTTCTGGTAAATCCACAGCCATGAATATTATCGGCTGTCTAGACCGCCCGACTAAAGGACATTATTATTTAGATAACATCGATGTCGCACAAATGGATGATAAATCCTTAGCACATATCCGTAACAAAAAGTTGGGGTTTGTGTTCCAACAATTCCATCTATTGCCCCAACTAACAGCACTAGAAAATGTGATGCTGCCAATGGTGTATGCTAGTGTGAACCAAAAAGAAAGAAGCGATCGCGCCACAGTTGCACTGACGCGAGTCGGTTTAGCAAATCGCCTCAACAACAAACCAACTCAACTATCTGGCGGGCAACAACAAAGAGTAGCGATCGCTCGTGCGATCGTCAACCGTCCCGTAGTTCTCCTAGCCGATGAACCCACTGGTGCCCTTGATTCGCGCACAACCCAAGAAGTATTAGATATTTTTGGCGAACTTAATGCCAGTGGGATCACCGTTGTCATGGTAACTCATGAACCAGAAGTTGCCCGTCAAACCCAGCGCATCGTTTGGTTCCGTGATGGTCAAGTGGTACACTCTAATTTGACACCAGCCGATTTAAATCACCTTGCTGGGTTATGAGTTATTGAAGTCCGCGATCGCGGACTTAGTTTGTGTACCCGCGAATTTTATTCGCCAAGGCTGATAAATCCGGTTTTGATATGATTATAAACTCGATGTTTTGCCTGTTTCTGCTTGCGTTGCGATCGGCTTAACATCGGTGTAACCCATTTCACCAGCTATTGTCCGCAACACCGACATTTGCTCTTCAAAATCTAGTTCTTCAATTTGGGAAAGCAAATCATTAATCGCTTTAGTTGCTTGGTAATTGCCTGGTAAATCAACTACCGTATCTCCCATAGCTACCGCCCAAGCATACCAAACAAACAGTTGGTTATTTTCTTTTACTGCTCCATAGGCACGAGAATATTCTGTATCTTTACGGTTCACTATATCCCGCATAATTGCTAGTTGCTGCTCATCTGACAATTCAAAATAGTCTCCAAATAGAATTGGTGTTAGTTCTGGTTCTGCAGCAGCTGGAGCAGCTGGAGTGACGGAATCACCCATTTTTTTATAAACAAAATAAAACCAAGCTAGTTTGGCATCGGTGTCTAAGCCGTTAAACGCGTCCACTACTTTTTGAGTTTCATTGCTCTGGGCTTGAGAAATGGTTTTATCGTAACTTGCAGTCATAAATTTGTTTCCAAGGTAATTTAACAGGCCAAGCTAAGGCTTACCAGAATTTGAGAATTTGATTCTACTTCCTATAGAAAGAGTTCTATTAATTAGATATTGCAGATTTTATCTACCTTTTAATAGAGGTAAAATTCTCTCCCAAGGAGGTAAGTAAGTAGCGAATTGCTTTGCTAAGATTCCCCAGTAAGCAATTAAAAATTTACCTAAGGTTTTAGTATGCCTGATGAAATAAAGCCCAATTTAAATGAAGCTCCCACCCATGACGCTCAATTAGCTGCCGAAAACATTGCTAGTGGTGAAGAAAAAGCGCCAAAGGTTGATTTTGAAGCTGATTATGCAGCTGCACAGCAATTCAGTGTCAGTGAAATTGATCGCACAGGCGAAGGTGCAGCAGCAGCTGAAGCAGCGACTGCACCTAAATATGAAATCTCTAAACCACAAGAGACAAAAACTCAAGCACAGCCAACTGGTAATCCTGATGATTTTCTAGAGTTAGCTAAGGAAGTTGGGAATTCTAAGACTCAAGGTATAACTAGCGTCACTGATGATTTAGTAAAACAAGCTATAGAAAAGGGTCAACCGAAAAAGTAAGTTTTCCCTAGCCATCAATAGTCAATCGTCAATAGCTAATGTTTTCACTATGGACTTTTGACTATTGATTAATTAACAGTTATTCATAATATCAGAATAAAAACCTAACTCCTAACTCCTAACTTCATCACTTCTAATAGTTCGCTAGGTTGGTGAATTAAATAATCTGGATTTTGCTTGGCTAGTACCTCTGGGGAGTTAAAGCCCCAAGTTACCGCAATTACTTGGATATTTGCTTTTCTTGAGGCTTCTATGTCTCTGGTTTCATCTCCGACATAAATAACTTCTTGAGGTTTGAGTTGCTTTTGTCTTAATACGTTATTGATTATTGTTGTTTTACCAAAAATTGTAATTCCTGAGTAGATAAAATCAAACAGGTGATTTAAATCATTAATTGTGAGGAATTGCGTAACATTTTCTTTGGAATTAGAAGTGATAATTCCCAGCTTATATCCTTGATTTTGGAGTTCTATTAATGCTTCTTTAATTCCCGGAATAGGCTTTAATTCAGGGATTTTACTTTTTAATTCTCCTTTAACTTTTTTAACTAAAAAAGGTATTTTAAATAGAGAAACTCCTGAATACTTAATAATTTCCCTAGATGTTAAGTTCTTGAGGAGGGACAATTGCTCTGGAGTTATTTGTCTATAACCAAAGTCTACAGCTAGACGATTAGCAATACTCACAAGGGCATCTACTGTATCAGCAATTGTGCCATCAAAATCAAAAATAATTACTTTCTGGGTCATTCTTTCGCTTGGATGCTTAAACAGTTGATAGGACATAGAGAAATACTCATACTTCAAAGCTTCTTAACTTAACAAAGAGGTTTTGTGTCTTGTACTACATATCTTGGCATAAATTCTTTTTGATGAATTTATGCTTAAAAACTTTCTTCTTGAAACCACATTTAATATCTCTGTTATTTCCCTGTTTTCTATTTCCTATAACCTATCCCCTATTTCGGTCAAGATTAGCTTGAGCATTCCGTCGTAACATCTTTGGCTTAATCCGCCGCAAGGCGGATGCTGCAAATTGTTTATCCCACTCCTGATCTGAAATTTGGGCTAATTCTAGCAGTTGAGGAGCAATATTCCCAGGATAAGGCTGAAACTCGGCGACATCAGTTGTGCGGGCAAAACGCTGATTCCAAGGACAAACATCTTGACAGATATCACAACCAGCAACCCAGCCTTGCAAATGGGGTGTAAGTGCCTCTGGCAATTTGTCGTCCCGATTTTCAATAGTATGATAAGCTATACAGCGATTGGCATCAACCACAAATGGCTGAGTAATTGCACCCGTGGGACAAGCCTCAAGACAACGAGTACAACTACCGCAATGTTGTGTATGCGGGCGATCGCTTTCTAATTCCAGATTTGTTAACACTTCTCCCAAAAATACCCAAGAGCCATACTCCCGTGTAATCACATTACCGTTTTTGGCAATCCAACCAATTCCGGCTTGTTGTGCCCACACTTTATCTTGCACTGGGCCAGTGTCTGCATAATAAATAGCTTGTACGCCTTCATCAAGTGATTCCAGCCATCTGGCTAGCTGCTTGAGTTTTTTATGCATCACCTTATGATAATCCCTTCCCCAGCCATAACGAGAAATTTTGGCGTATTCTTCGCTTTCGGGACGTTGATGTGGTGTGTAGTAGTTTAGTGCTACACACACTAGCGATCGCGCTTCTGGCATCACTAAGCGGATATCCTGACGCTTCGGGTTAGCCATCCATTTCATATCGGCATGATAACCCAGTTCAATCCATGCTTGCAGCCTCTGCGCTTCTGTATCATCTACTCTATCTACAGCAGCAATTCCAACTTTGTGAAAGCCCAACTCGCTGGCTCTTTCTTTCACTACACTGCTGCTGGTTACGGAATACTGATTCATTTTTTTATCTAGATTTTGCCTACCTAAAGGCATCTCAATTATACATTACGTAATCAACACTTTTTATTAACATTTGTTAATTACTTTATATATATAAGTTTTTTAGAAGATACCAATTAAAACTTCCATCGTGAGGAAGATTTGTAGATCTGTAGCAATCTATATCAACAGCAGCTTTCTTTTTACTTATTTTTGTATTGAAATTAATATTCAGTTAACATAATACAGGTAATTATATGACTTCTACTGAATTTATATCCCCAGCCCAGCCGAAAGAAGAATTTCAGATTGAGGGAATTGCAGAAATAAGTGTACTGCGCTATTTTGAAACGTTAAATGCTGGAGAATTTGAGGTAACTGCTGCTTTATTTGCCAAAGATGGTGTGATGCGTCCACCATTTGAATCTGATATTGTTGGGACAGATGCGATCGCAGCCTACTTAAAACAAGAAGCCCAAAACATTAAAGCTTACCCCAATGCTGGAATAAGCGAGACTTTGGAAAATGCTACAATTCAAGTCCAAGTGACAGGCAAAGCACAAACCTCATGGTGTGGTGTCAATGTCTTGTGGTTATTTATCCTCAACCAACAGCAGCAAATTTTATACACTAGAATCAAACTTTTAGCTTCTCCTCAAGAGTTACTTTCTTTACGTCAGGAAAAGTAGTAAATAAGTATAATACTTAGGCACTATCTGAATAATACCCAAAACAAAATATACTCATCTAAAATCCAGATAAATCATATTACTTGAAAAACAGTAACTTTTATTTATTTGACTAATTCGGGTAAAGTAGCTTCTAACTTGAGACAGTTAGCGCCATTAATCTGCAACTGGTAATCTACTTTATCCATGAGACGACTCATAATTAGCCAGCCATAACCACCTTCTTGTTTTTCCAAAGGGTTTGGAGCGTAGTAGTTAGAGATATCAAAGCCTTCGCCGTAGTCCCAAATTTCTATCGCAAGATCCCGGTCTTTCAGTTCTAAACGCAGTAAAATCGGTAAATTTGGTTTGTCCTTGTGGGCATGACGGACTGCATTTGAGTAGGCTTCTACCAAAGCCAGTCTCAAACGACTTGATTGCCGCGACCAATCTACAGATTCTCCTAGCTGGAGTTTCAAACATCCTAGCAACCAGTTTTCAACAATATTAAGATAATCCAAATCACTTGGTACATGAAGCTCACTTTTCATTACTTACAAAATCTCCAGCGAGAGTATAGTTTGATCGTCTTCTTGAATGTGGTTATCTGCCTGGATGCGACTGAGTAAATGGTTAAGAGAAAGTGGTTGTTCCTCTTCTTGTAGCAGTTGCCAAAGACCATCCTGATTCAGCATAGAACGGTTGAGTGGCTCACCGCCAGACACGGTTTTTACTGATGGATTTAAATTATTTGATACCATTGCTTCTGTAATGCCATCGCTGGCTAGTAACAATGTATCTCCAGCATCAAGAACTAAGCGACCAGACTGTGCCTGCCACTTAGGCAAGATTCCTAAAGGAATGCTACGGACTTTGAGGTAATTGGGATTGTCGGCTAAAGCACCTTGGCGTGACCATAACAGTGGATAGATATGACCGGCATTAGTGTAGACGAGTTCCTTAGTGCTAGGGGTATAACAAACTAAGACAAGGGTGATAAAATAATTGTTGCTGATCAAGTCTTCACTGAGAGCGTGGTTAAGGTTTTGCATGACCACATTTGGCTCGGCTGGTGTTTCTTGAGATAATTCCCGGCGCAAAACTGAAATAATACTAGCCATAAATAAAGCAGCTGGCACACCCTTGCCGGAAACGTCACCCACTGCTAACCACAAATCGCCTTTGGGATGGACAAACACTTCAAAAAAATCACCTCCTACTTCCCGCGCTGGGTAGCAGCAGGCTTGCACCTTCACACCTTTGATGTCAGGTAAAGTTTGGCGTAGCAAATTGTATTGAATTTGGCGGGCTACTTCCAACTCATTGTGAATCTGCTGTTGCTGTTCTTGGAGGCGCTGGTAGAATTTTGCTTGAGAGAGGGCTAAGGCTGCTTGTTCAGCAACACCTGCAATCAGTTGGATGTCTTCGTCTTGCCAAGGGCGATCGCGTCCCCATTGGTGGAGGGCTAGCACAGCGAGCAGATGCTGCTGGTAGCTAAGTGGCACAACCAGGTGGTGACTGAGGTTGCCGTCGTGTGTTTCTTGAGCGAGTTGATAATGACGGGTTTCCAGAACTTTTTCAATTAAAAGACTGGGGTCGAAGAAAGAATCTAATACATCTGATTGAGGATCGTGGTAGAAGAACTGATCTTGTATGAGGCGATCGCCCTCTACTGGTCTGAGCAAACAACTGGTAGCTTCAAATGTTTGTCCAATAGTTGCTACAATCTTTTGCAGCATACTATCGTAGTCTAGAGACTCCCTAATTGCCGTCGTTACCTCATTAAACAAAGATTCTCGCCGTAAAGCCCGACGCAATTCTTGCGTGCGCTTCTTAACTATGCGATATGTATCACTGGCTTGCTCAACTAACGCCCTGAGCCGTTCTGGATTCCAGGGTTTGGTGATGTACTTAAATACCTGACCGGAATTAATTGCATCTACCAAATCTTCAACATCAGTAAAACCAGTTAACAAAATCCGAATCGTGTCTGGAAAGCCCTCTACAGTGCGACTAAAAAATTCGGTGCCATTCATTTCTGGCATTCTTTGGTCAGAAATAATCACCGCCATTTCGCCAAATTGATCCAAGATTTCCAGAGCGCCAAAGGCATGATTGGCTTTATATACTTGAAAATCTCGCCTAAAAGTGCGGTAGAGTAGATCTAAGTTATCCGGCTCATCATCTACCACCATGAGCTTAAGTTTCTCAACTCCTATCTCAGCCATATTTGACTTAATTTTTAGCTACTTGAATGAGAAGATAATGTGATATTTATCCGACCTGACAAGCAAACAAATTAGGAAGTAATTATTCTCAACAGTTATTAGTTACTAATCACTGTTTACTAAATTTAACTTTATCCCACTAACCCAGAACGCAAGGCGCGAACTGCCGCTTGGGTACGGTCGTCAGCACATAGCTTATTCAAAATGTTGCGAACGTGAGTTTTAACAGTTCCAACAGTGATATAAAGTTTTTCCGCAATTACTGCATTGCTACAACCTTCGACAATCAACTGTAGCACTTCTAATTCCCTTTCTGTCAGGGTGTAGGGTTGAATTCCTTCCAAATTCCCCAGAGAATCATGGTTAGAACCAACAGTCTTGATATTTACAAAAGCCGATTCCGACTTTTGGGGATTTTGTTGTGCTTGTTGTAATACAATTCTGGCGATCGCGGGATCGATCCAAGCGTTGCCATTGTAAGTTACTCGCACTGCTTCCAGCAAATTATCGAATTTGATATCCTTCATACAGTATGAGTCTGCACCAGCAGCAAAAGCTGCTAACACAGCTTCTTTGTTATCCCGCAGCGTCAAAATTAACACCTTTGTGGCTAGCTCCTGGCCTTTAGTAGTAGATTTTACCTCCCGTGTTAACTCAATGCCATCCTTATCTGGTAAACCAATATCTACGATAGCGATATCTGGTTGTACCATTTTTAACATTTTTAATCCCTCAGTAGCATTACCAGCTTCCCCTACAATTTCAATTTCATCCTTTTGCAGTAGTGCTGTCCGAATACCCACACGAGTCAGGTCATGATCTTCAATTAGCGCAATCCGAATTTTACTCATAGCCAACTTCAGCCCGTTACACTACCTTAACTGTAAAGTCGAGTTTTCTAAAAAGTTTTAAGAGGTTGTTTGAAAAGTGTTTCGCTGTGACTTTGGGCACTTTTAGATCCCCCCTAACCCACGCCACTTGCTCAACTTGGGGAGACCCCAGACGCTCGATGACTCGCTATCGCTTTTAGCGTCTCCCCTTGGGAGAAGACCGCAGTGGCTCCCCTAAAAAAGGGGGGAACCGGAATCAAAGTCTCCCAATTTATCGGGAGATTTAGAGGGATCTAAAACTTTTGATACCGACAAGAGGACTTTTCAAACATCCTCTAAGAGGCGCAGATTAAAGACATTTGTACAAATCCAGTTTAAGTAAAGCTAACATATAGGCGCATTACCACTGCCATTCACTTGCCTTGTGAACAATTCTTAAACAATAAAATTGGGACTGGTTCAGCCCAAATACAAGTGCCAAGACTAATTAGTTTAGTTATGCTTTCTCTTGTTGCAGCTCTTGCAACTTTATATAGCGAGGTTGCAAAAACCACACTCGATATTTGTGAGTTTGTGAATGAATTTACCATTAATGAATCTCTTCTGTGTAAATCCTAATATAAAAAATTTGATAGACTTAACGATCAAGGAAATGTGGTGTGAGGTTGATTAAGAATAGGCTATGTCTGAACGCAATCAAGCATTTTCGGTGTTGGGAATACCAGTTCATGTGATGACTAACTATCCAGGCTGGTTGATAGAATGCCTCCAACAAGGCAAAGGAATTCATGTGGTAACGCTCAATGCAGAAATGACTATGCAGGCAGAGCAAAATAAACTCCTAGCTCAGGTGATTAAAAATGCTGAACTAGTGATTCCAGATGGAGCCGGGGTTGTTCTGTATTTGCGCTGGCTGTTATGGCAAAAAGTGCAGCGTTTTCCGGGGATTGAATTAGCAGAAAAACTTTTGCAAGAACTTGGGCAAAAGAAGACAGGGGCAAAAGTATTTTTCTATGGAGCGGCGCCTGGAGTGGCTTTAAAAGTGGCAGATTTTTGGCAGCAGCAAATTCCAGATTTGAGTATAGTAGGCACTCACTCCGGCTACCATTCCCCAGAAGAAGAAGCACAATTGCGGCAAACTCTCGCCCAATTGCAGCCACAAGTGATTTTTGTCGGTTTGGGAGTGCCACGTCAAGAGTTATGGATTGCCGAAAACCGACATTTGTGTCCCCAAGCAATTTGGATTGGCGTTGGTGGTAGTTTTGATATTTGGTCGGGAACTAAAACTCGCGCTCCTGCTTGGCTGGGAAATAATAATTTGGAATGGTTGTATCGGTTGTATCAAGAACCTTGGCGTTGGCGGCGGATGTTGGCTTTGCCAGCTTTTGCCGTGAAAGCTTTTGTTTATCGGTTGACTGCAAGGGGAGCAATTAGTTAAGAGTGTTGGGTGTTATTACTTAGTTGATACTAAGGTCTTCAAAAAATCTTAATTTTTCTTTGTTGGATTTGAAATTCCCAGGCAAAACCTGGGAATTCTTATTTTGGGGGGTATATCAAATCTAAATTTCATTTCTATCTCTCAGGACTTACATGAAGAGTGCTGAGTTACAAGTGCTGAGTGCTGAGTTGAAAGACCGCCCAGACTCTTGCGGGTATCAACCTTCTCCCTATAAGAAGATTCCGCCCACAAGGGGCGGGGCTAAAACCCAAGTACATCAGTGCTGAGTACTTTTCTTCACTCAGCACTCAGGACTCAGCACTCAGCACTGAGTTTGTAAACAATAGCCGAAACTCTGATTTTTAGGTAGAGGCAATTCATGAATTGTCTTTACAGGGTGTAGTTTTGCGTCATTCCTATCCCTAATAGGAATCAATACAAAGTAGCTTTCCTAAAATTAGAACCCTAATTAGATATTTAGCTCAGAGCTTAGTGTGTCATAACCCAGTTCGTATCTTATTCAAATGACAACCGCCATCAAAACTCAAGCAAAGACAGACAAATCTTTTCATACAAAGGATTGTGAAACTCAACAGCACACTAGCAATACTGCTATAAAAGTGCAATTGCAATCTGTAACCAAAACCTATGCTAATGGCACTCATGCCTTGTTGAATGCAAACCTTGAGGTAAAAAAGGGAGAATTTCTCTTTATCACAGGGCCAAGCGGTTCTGGTAAATCTACGCTTTTGAAATTACTGTATGGACAGGAGTTACCCACACAGGGAGAAGTAATTGTTGATGAATGTAATGTAGCGGGTTTACGGGGCGATCGCTTGTCATTATTGCGGCGACGTATTGGTATTGTATTTCAAGATTACAAACTTATTACCCAACGGACAGTAGCGGAAAATGTGACTTTTGTGCTGCAAGCTCAAGGGTATACCCGTAAAGAAATTCAACGACGTTTAGAACCAACGTTGAAACTAGTGGGTTTGCTGAATAAGGCTGACTGCTTTCCAGATCAACTGTCTGGAGGAGAGCAACAACGGGTGAGTATTGCCCGTGCGATCGTCGGTACACCACCACTACTTTTGGCGGATGAGCCTACTGGAAATCTCGATCCAGATAATTCCTGGCAAGTAATACAGATTCTCCAGAAGTTAAATACCTTTGGGGCTACGGTAATTGTTACCACCCACGATGAACAACTGGTGCGGCGGTGCAATCATCCAGTAGTGCAAGTTTGCAATGGACGGCTGTCTCGAAAATAGGCATGGGGCATTGGGCATTGGGCATTGGGCATTGGGCAAAACAGTTCAGAGTTCTGAGTAAAAAAGTGAGGTTCTCTACTCGGTACGGGCTAAACGCCCCGCTACCGCTAACAGCACTCAGCACTCAGCACTCATAACTCAGCACTCATAACTCACCTAAGTGTGGTTAACTTTTGCGGATACGGGTACGAAAGTTGCTGCTGTTTTGAGTGGTAGCATTTGTAGGCGATCGCAAGCTTGCAAACTCTTAAAAGCTGCCTCTCGAATCACAACTTCTTCTTCTCGACTGACTAGGAGTTGCAAGCATTCGACTACATCTTGCTGCACTGAAGAATCAACTCGCTTATGGGTGATGAATTTAGTTAGTTGACGTAGGGCAATCAACCGTTTCAATGGATCTTTTTCTGTTAAATTGACCAACAACTGATCGAGGTGGTCTTCTTCTCGATTTCCATAGAAGTTGACAATTTGCCATACCAATAACATTAAAGTTAATAGTGTTACCATACCTTGCACAATAGCACCAGCAGCAATCCAAGGACTGTGAGATTCCACCCAAATTGTAGCTGCCATGTAACTGCTGACAGTAGCAATACCACCACTGACGACCGCTAAAGCTAACCGACGGTTTGAACCCTTTAAAAACTTGCGTATATTAGACCAGCGTAATTGCCAGTCCCACTCCTGCATTGAGTAAATTAATAGCATTACCCCAACGCCGATTAACAGAGCTAATAGCAGTTTCCAGTTCCACAACAGCATAGCAACGACAATTGTCAGAAAGCCAAAAAAGCCCCCAGTCCCAGAGAAGCGCTTAAAAGTTTGCTGCTTTGTAGCTCCTTTTGTCTTGAACTTGGGAAGGAACCAGTTGGGGATCTGGTTGATCAATTTCTGCCAAGGAGACGAAGCCTGTGCCACAGTGTTTAGCTTCTTGATGATGAAACTACTTAATGTATAAGTTTTACCAGAGATCATGAAAATATGAAGGCTGAAGCCACGATATGCTCGGTTTTCACGGACAGTAGATTAGGCTGGTACATGATAACGGAAACTAAGATACCATTTTAAATTGCTCAGAGCAAGGGAATAAAGACTTTTTGAGTAAAGTCGGAGACTTTTAGCCTTAACTGAACCCTATTAGGACTGGGGCGAGTAGGCTCAATTTTATCACTGAGTTTTTAACGTTTTAAGTTCAAGACAAAAACGAAAGTTATTGAGGGTGAATTGACCATCAAAAGCACAGAAGGTAACGCTGTGGATGTTATTCGCAGTTATAGATAATAAGGTATTGGGGGAAATTGCCGAGTCAGAATTGGCAAGATTAGCGCCTGGTAGTATACTTTGTCCCAGCAATTGGCGATCGCTATCGTAGGCGGAAAGTACTAGCCGTTGCGAACTGGTGACAAAGACACCAACCGAGTTAACCGGATGCAAGAAAGTAGCTTCTAAAAATCCGCTTTTGGGCGCTCCTATTAAAACTGTTAGCCCTGAATGAGTTGGAAATGCTGGATTTGATGGCTCTATTGCTAGACAATTATGAAAAATGACTCCCCAGCGCTCATACTGACGCTCTACTGCCTCAAAACACTTTAAGTCTTCTAAGTCTAAACTAATACAAGTAGGTACAGTCACTCCGGCAGCCTCAATCGCTGACTCAGACTGGCCACGCCAAGCTGAAGTTGTGATTTCGTTTTGTATATTAAAGTTGTCAAGCGCAAATTTAGCGTCTCCAATCCTTGGTACTTTGTTTGATTGAAGAATAGCCTGCTTTACCATGACATCCCGCCTTACTATTACTTAGAAAAGAATCAGATTAATAATACATCAACAGCTATTTTTTATATATGTATAACTACAATTAATAGCTCATTAAAATTAGCGTTTTGATTATTTTTGACGTTAAAAAGTATTTATGACTTTCTTCATAGATTATCATAAAAACTCATCCTAGATGCACGCTTGAGTGATACCCGTTACCACGTAAAAACCTTAAAAAACAGTAATTGTAACGTTAATCCACTGTTTTCTGTGAGAAAAAATCACCAAATCTTTACAAGCAATCCAGTGATTTTATATCTACTTAATATGACGATAGTGAGATGTCTTAGAGTGATTAGTTCGCCGATAATAATCAATGAGTGGAGAGTTTGAACTAAACAAGTAATCATTCCAAGGTGATGCGAGTGTCACTGATGCCAATTAATCACTACAGGGAACAAAAAATACTTATGTTTCAGCCATTGGGATTTGAACAACGATCCGTAATGACCTCACTAGGTAAAATGGTGTACTATACTGCCACTGGTTCACCTTGGCAGGATGATGTGAGTGCCAAAGATGACCAAGAAACTTTGGTATTCTTGCACGGCTTTGGTGGTGGATCTTCTGCTTATGAGTGGTCGAAAGTTTATCCGGCCTTTGCCGCCGAATATAGGGTTATTGCGCCAGATTTGATCGGTTGGGGTAGGTCTGAGCATCCGGCGCAAAGTTATAAGATTGAAGATTATTTGACAACGATTCGGGAATTTTTTGAGCAGACTTGTACGGGACCCGTAACAGCGATCGCTTCTTCTCTGACCGCAGCATTTATAATTCGAGTAGCGATCGCTCATCCTGATTTATTCAAGTCTTTAATTCTCACTACCCCCGCCGGACTTTCCGACTTTGGAGAAGACTACTCCCGCAGCTTTTTTGCCCAGTTAGTCAGTGTTCCCATTGTTGACCGCTTATTATACAGCACTGGAGTAGCCACCAGTGGCGGTATTCGCAGCTTTTTAGAACAACGGCAATTTGCCCAGTCTAATCGAGTCTACCAAGAAATTGTAGATGCTTACCTAGAATCTGCCCAACAGCCTAATGCTGAGTATGCAGCACTGTCTTTTGTCCGTGGTGATTTGTGCTTCGATTTATCCCTTTACATTCAACAACTAACAACTCCCACTGCTATTATTTGGGGAAAAAAGTCAGAATTTACAGGCCCCTCAATTGGTCGTCGCCTCGCCGAAATGAATCCTCAAGCGATCCGATTTTTTCAACAGTTGGAAAATGTGGGGCTAACACCGCAGTTGGAATTACCAGCAGTGACAATTGGGTTAATTCGCCAATTTTTGCCTTTGCTGAATTAGTATTTTCTTCAGTAGTTAAAGCTCATCTAATTTCCTGCCTTCTGCATAGCTGTCTTTTTCACTCATCTAATTTCAACCATAATTGTGTAACTGGATTTTTCAGTGTCGAGGCTTAACTAAATTCAATAAAGGGCGTTGCTAAATCATATTTAGATTTTTCAACGCCCTTTATCGAATCTTAAACTTACTTATAGTTGACTTATGTATACTTAAAAAGCAAGTAGCTAAAAATCTAAATAATTATGCTGTGCATGAAAATCACTTTTTGTAAAGGATACAGAGCATAACTTTTGCAGAAATTATGAATCCGCTCCAAAACTCTTTGACTAGTTAAGTTACGGTACAAATAAACCACCTATTCAAAATTAATGAAACGCTTGCGCTGTATTCATTTTGAATTATGAATTACGCCGTGCTGCATTAGTGTTTTCAGCAATAAGTGTTGGAAGTTAAGTACAGCTTAACTGCTCTAGAGAATGGATGGTGTTATTAACCAACTAAAGAACCGAAACAAGCATTATCCTGACAAAGTTTTAAATACTTGGAGATTTACCAAAATGGGGAATCAATACCATAACTTGGCTGAAGGTGCCTTTACACAAGATTGGACAGATACAGCACTAATCACAATAGATGATGATTGGAGCGGTGTTTCCAGCATTATTGGCTATCGTGGAGACACTTTAACATCTGCTACAGGTGTAGATCCGCAAACAGTTGTTGCTGATGGCACATCTAGTCCTGTAGATGTCAATGCTGGCCAAACTAATCCCAATACTTTTAACACTGGTGGTGTTGCGGAGTTTGAACTCTCTAACCCAGTAGTTGCCCTTAATGGTTCAGGTACAGCAGATGCACCCTTTCTGCTAATTCATCTGAATACTACGGGTGTAACAAATATAAATGTTTCATACAAACTACGTGATCTCGATGGATCGGTAGACAACGCTAT
>NZ_WBKM01000235.1 GCF_015714725.1 Nostoc sp. WHI | reverse complement strand
ACTCCCCACTCCCCACTCCCCACTCTCGCCAAATACCAAATCTACGTAGGGGAAATCGTGAACCAAGGCGAGATTGTGTTGTTGACAGAAGGCGACAGCTTCTTGGAAGAAAGATAAAGGAGCGATCGCAGCCGTGGGATTATGAGGATAGCTTAATACCATCATCCGTGACTGAGCCAAGACTGGGACAGGGATATCAGCAAACACTGGTAAAAAATCGTTTTCTGGCCGTAACGGCATCGGGTAAATTTGACCACTAGCTAGGTAGACTCCCCCAGCATGGGAGGGATAACCTGGATCGAGCAATAGGGCAAAATCTCCTGGATTGAGTATTGCTAGGGGGAAATGGGCTGTACCTTCTTGAGAACCAATCAGAGGTAATACCTCAGTTTGAGGATCGACTTTGATGCCAAATTTTTGTTCGTACCAGTTGGCTGCGGCTTCGCGAAACCCAAGGGTACTGTTAAACAACAGGTACCCGTGGGTACTGCGATCGTGAAGAGACTGGGCGATCGCCTCAATGACATGTACCTCGGCTGGTAAATCAGAAGACCCCAACGACAAATCAATTACTTGTTGTCCGGCTGCCAATGCAACTGCTTTGGCTCTGTCCATATCAGCAAATACATTAGATTGTAGGGATTGTAAACGCTTTGCAAATTGCATCTTGGTCATTTGTCTTTTGTTTTTTATCCTTTGTCAATAGTCATTAGCAAATGACTATTGACTATTGACCAATGACTAATTAGTATTCAAATGCGAATCTAAAAGAGCGAGTAATTTCTCTTTGCCGATGACTCCCTCAGTGGATATCAAAACTTCCTGTCCTTGAAACAGTCTGAGAGCGGGTACACCTTCCACTTGGTACTGCTTAACAGTGAGTGGGTTGGGGTCAATTTCCATTTTAACGACTTTGAGGCGATCGCTATATTCGATGGCAGCTGAAGCGATCGCGGGCGACATCAATTGACAAGGCCCACACCAGGAAGCCCAAAAGTAAACTAATACAGGCTGCTCGGCTTTTAACACTTCAGTTTCAAACTCAGCATCAGTTATGGTGATTACAGCCTTATTCATTACAGTCTCCATCAGGTGGCATCAAAGTTGGCACACACAATACTTTATCTCAAAGTATTGACTAATGACGTAAAATCCCACAGCCAACAGGCGTGGGACTGGCTCAAATAACTTTTCTGCCAATTTTACAGCTGATCCAATTGCTTGCGTAGGGAATCCAACTCGGTATCAACCACCTCACTGGACTTAGGAGCAGTAGTTTGTTGTTGCGGTGGCAGTTGGGGTTGATTTTGGGGAGTCGCAGGTGGTAACATTTGCGCTTTCAAGGCTGCCAATTCATCATCAACATCGCTACCACCTTCTAACTGGGCAAATTGAGTTTCTAAATTTGCACCTGCTAACTCTCCTAGTGCCTGGGCCTTGGATTCTTGAATCAAGACTTTTTCTTCCATCCGCTCGAAGGCAGACATTGCACTGCTGGTATTCATCCCACTCACCATGCTTTGGAGTTGCTCTTGGGCTTTTGCAGTGGTGATCCGAGCTTTGAGCATTTCTTTCTTAGTCTTAGCTTCAGAAATTTTGCTTTCCAACTGGATTAAGTTGCGCTTGAGAGTTTCAACTTGAGTCCTTTGGGTATCCAAACTAGCTTTGAGGGCTACGCTGGTGTCCGTATAAGTTTTCTTGCGCTCTAGAGCTTGTCGTGCTAAGTTCTCATCGCCTTTTTGCAGGGCTAGTTGGGCATTGCGTTGCCACTTATTGATTTCATTTTGGGCACCATTGTACTGGATCTCGCTGCGTTTTTGGGCGGCGATCGTTTGGGCTACTCCCCCACGCAGCTGAACCAAGTCTTCCTGCATTTCCAGGATAGCTTGTTCTAACATTTTTTCGGGGTCTTCGGCTTTGTTAACCAGGTCGTTGAGGTTAGAACTAACTACTCGCTTAATGCGATCAAATAATCCCATAACTTTGTTTTTCCTTGTCTGGTTTACGCTTTTTGTTGGACAGTTAGCTTTTTTACTTTTTAATAGCTACCTATTTTAATGTAATCTTTCCGGTTTGAATCAGTAACTCCCAACAACTCTTAATTGTTAAGATATCTCCAAACTGGGTTAATTAGCCGAACTTTAAGAGTCCTGAGTTTTGGGTACCTGCTGTGCTGTCTTCTGGTTCTCCTCAGTGAGGAGACTGTTGTGCTGTGTGTTTTCTGACTGGTTTAAAACCTGCACCTTCATCGCTGCTAATTCGGCATCTACATCATTAGATTCCAAGGAAGTAAATTGTGTTTCCAAGTCGTCGCTACTGAGTTGAGCTATTGCTTCTGATTTAGCTTCTATCTGCAAAACTTTTTCTTCCATCCGCTCAAAGGCACTCAGACTGCTGGTGGCAGAAACGCCGCCGAGCATTTCCTGGAGGCGATAAGATGCTTCGGCAGAACGGGCGCGAGCAATATACATATCTTTTTTAGTTTTTGCCTCGGCAATTTTTAACTCTAGCGATCGCATATCTTTTTTTAGCCTAGCTACTATATTGTTTTGCTGCTCTATCTGGTTGGAGAGGGCTGAAAGCAATTCTTTGTAGGCTTGACGTTTAGTAAGAGCTTCCCGTGCTAGAGTTTCGTTGCCTTGTTGCAGGGACAATTGGGCACGACGATGCCATTCTTCTGCTTGAGATTGTGCAGCCGCAGCTTGTCGTTCGGTACGTTTTTGGGTAGCGATCGCTTGTGCTACACCCTGCCGCAATAGCACCAAATTTTCCTGCATCTCCATGACGGTTTGCTCCAGAATCTTTTCTGGATCTTCTGCACTACCGATCAGACTATTGAGATTAGCGCGAATCACCCGCAGGATACGCTTGATTAATTCCATGTCGGCTCTCCATTCACGAAACTCAGTACTGAATAATGAGTGCTGAGTGCCTAATTAAAGTCCTAAGTATAAAAATTTTTGTCATACGGTAGTTATGGAGTGCTGAATACCCAGTTAGAGTACTGAGTATAAGAATTTTTGTCGTAGGATCACAGACGTCTCTACTATTCAGCACTCTTATCTCATGGTATCTTAGATTATTGCAACTCATGGCTGCTGAACCCGTGCCTTGATTCCTCTCCTCTGTAACAGTTGCAGATGTTGTTTTACTTGCTCTTTAGTCTTAAAAGCACCTAGATAAATCAATTCTTTGCTGGGTGATAAATAAGCATCGGGAATTACTTGCCGGGCTGAGGCTAAAGCCCGCCCTTGATTTTCTATCACTACATGATATAACCCATCTGTTCCTGGTTTGATTTCCGCATTCGACTTTGGTGAGGTTGTGATCGGCTTGGGCGAGGTTTTTGCCGTTGCGATGGGAGGCAAACTCAGGGGAGGCAAGGGTTGTACTGTCGGTACTGGTGCTAAGGCGATCGGATTTGTCGGTTTTAGGGCTGTGTTGGGGTCAGGCAATGCCCCTTGAGAATTTGCGGGGTTTTGGGGAACGACTGGATTAAGCACTACTGGGAGGGTAGGTTGGATTTTGGGTTTTAAGCCAACTACATCATTAGGGTCTCTCACCTCAGGAAACTCTTCGGCGGCTAGATTAGGATACTTGGGTATAGATGTGCTTGGTGGTTGGAGCTGAGGTTGGACATTACTGCCAACTTCCTCAGTATTTTCTGGTACAGGAGAAGAATTCCCGTTAAACAACTTGCTTAAATTCCATTGTGACAAGCTTTTGGGATTGAAAACTACATAACCCAAGGTAAGACTCGCTACCAATAGCAGCAACATGGAGCCGATACCCAAAGGTGATAGCAGACTGTCGCTAGAATTGCTTTGCTTCTTGATTTCTGGTTGTTCTTCTGTCAGACTTCGTAGCAGTGCTTCACTAGATTCCAAATAGTCATCTGGCTGCTTAGGGGCGTCATCCGGCTGCACGAGATTTTCGCTCTTAGTATCTTTAACGACTGCTGGCACGATGCTGCTAGTAAAGTTGGGCGGGGGGGGTGGAAGTTGAGTTTGTGTTTTCGCAGAATCTGAGGTGGAGGGTATATTGAGATTATTTAGTTCCTCGGTCTTGGCCGTAGGTGGTGCTGGGTTCCTCTGAGGATTTACGGTTACAGATGCGGGTAGTACGTCGATTTTTGCCGTAGGTGGTGCTGGGTTCCTCTGAGGATTCACAGGTGCAGGCGGCACGTTGATTTTAATTTCTGCTACTGATGGCTGAGTTGTTGCCGATGTTGTAGAAATGGCAGTCAACTGCTGGGGTTTACTGCTGATATAACTCCCAATACGGGGCTGGTTTGAGGACAGCGGACCAATTCGCGCACGTCGGTATCGAGCCAACTCTTGATCTAGCGGCACCTCTAAACTCGCTAGTGCTGCTGCTAGTGCTGGTTTCAACCCAGGTGTTTTAGACGATTGAGTACCGGAATCGATCAGGGGATTTTGGGTCATTGCTTTTGTGCCACAAACGTAGACTGCTGGAATTAACTTTAGATAGATTTGTGACAATAGTAGCGGAAATTATCTAAATAGATAGACTGGGCATTGGGCATTGGGCATTGGGCAAAAACAGTTCCGAGTTCTGAGTGAAGAAGTGAGATTCCCAACTCAGCACTCAGCACTCAGCACTCAGCACTCAGCACTCAGCACTCAGCACTTTTAATTATGTCGTTGAAATCAATTAATCATGTTTTAGGCATTCTGGAAAAACAGGCTAAATGGCAAGAGCAACCATTTCAACGCCTGCTCAAGTGTTGGACAGAAATTGTTGGCCCAGTGGTTGCCGCACATACTCGACCATTATCGATTCAACGCGATGTTTTATGGGTAGCAACTTCTAGTGCAGCTTGGGCGCAAAATCTAACTTTTGGTCGCCCGTCTCTGCTTTTAAAGGTGAATAAAAAGCTACCAACGCCTTTGGTTGATATTCGCTTCTCTACAGCCGGGTGGCAGCATCCATCTGTAGAAAGAGAACAGCAACAAAAGGTTTTGCCGCATGAGCATCCTAGTTACCTTGGTGATGATATTAGCCACACTGATGTTACACCTACTAAGGATGTGAATGCTGCTTTTGGGCATTGGGCTAAGATAATGCGATCGCGATCGCATGGCTTACCCCTTTGTCCCCAGTGTCAATGTCCCACCCCACCCGGTGAACTCCAGCGCTGGGCAGTTTGTTCTGTCTGTGCTGCTAAACAGTTTTGAAGAAAATCAGTCCTGACCTAAATTAAAAGCAAAATAGTTTAGCAATTATTCGTTGTACATAATTTATACTAAAGAAACTTGCTACTTACCACATAAAATATTTCTGATTCTTCAGAAAAATATATTTTTGCAGCAGAATATGCCGAATGTGGTATGCAAAGTACAGTATTTATCTTGAATTCTCTGTTTTAAGCCATCCTTAAGGAGGAATTTAAAAGGCTGGATAAATCAAAAGCTTTAGTTTTACTCTTGATCCCTAATAAGTTTTAGCCTAAATCTATGGGTAACCACTCTAAGGATCATTGAAAAATATAACAAGAATATAAAAACATCCTAAAGTTTATTTTTTCGTTGGGATCGCTGAAACCTATAGAAAACAATGACTTTTTGGCTCTAGTCCCTCTTAGTATATAGAAGCAAAATATAAGGGTGAAATTTAGCCAGAAACGCTACTAAAGATGAACCCAAATGAAACCCATTAAATTTTTAGCATCTGCCTGTCGATATTGCCGTCATTACCAGCCAGAAGGCCGCCGTGGTGGAATGTGTCAGCAATTGGGAGCGCCAGTTAAAGCAACTTGGAAAGCTTGCTCTTTGGCACTCCCACCTTTCGCACCTTCTTGGGAAACCTTGGAAGATGCTTGGAGTTTACCAGATGCAACACCAGTTTTAGGTTCTTCTCAATCTCTAGTGTTAGGTGTAAACAATGCTGTTCTTGCTTCTGTAGAGGAAATAACTACCTCTATCTAACTCTTATTTAATTTTTAACAAAACTACGAGAAAATACGGAGGGGAGTACAAGTCTAGCAGGAAACAATGATAAGTCAGCATTTAGAAATTGCGACACTCGCAGTGCCAGCATCGCGGCAACAGTCAACAGAGATAATTGCACTTGATGCGATCGTCGAACTACAAAATTTTATCGATCTGCGTCCAGATGCACGTCAGATAAAGAAAGCGTTGGCACTTAAGCTAGTTTATCAAGGCTACCAGCCCTTTCAAGTGTGTTAATGCTCTGTGTTTTCCGGGCTAGAATCTGATTCTATTGAGACATGGAGCTTATTTTTAAGATAAGTTAGTTTCGGTTGAGCAATCTTTGGGACTCGCGGATGATGACGAAAAGCCCTGAGCTTGATAAAACCTGAAATAACAAAAATTAATGCGAAAGTTCCCAATCTTGCAGCATCGAAATAGCATCTTTATACAAAGACAAATCCACCTGGTGAACTTCTATTCCCTGCCCAATTCCTTCTAAAAGGGTGATTGTCAATTTTCCCCCTAAGTGTTCACGGAACTCGGTAAGCCCCCTAAATAGGCAGTATGGATGGTCTGGTTGATCTAATTGCTCTGACAGTGCCGATACGTACAAGCTGAAGCCTAATTTTTTAAGTGTACTTAGAACCCTTTGCCACTCCGATCGCAAGAGTCGCCCTGTTAAATATGAATAGGTCGTGTCCAAAGCAACACCGATCGCTACAGCTTCACCGTGACGTAGGCTGTAATTCGTTAAATGCTCCAGTTTGTGAGCAGCCCAGTGTCCAAAATCCAAAGGACGCGATGAACCCATCTCAAAGGGATCGCCGCCGCCAGCAATATGCTCTAAGTGCAACTGAGAGCAGCGATAGATCAGCTTTTCCATTATGTCCATGTCTCGATTAGCTAATCTATCGGCATAAGTCATAATAAAATCGAAGAAATCTACATCTTTAATCAGCGCCACTTTCACTGCTTCTGCAATACCCGATCGCCAATCTCGATCATCAAGGCTAGTGAGGAAATCAAAGTCATTCAAGACAGCATAAGGTGGCATGAATGTACCCAAAAAGTTTTTCTTGCCAAAGGCATTGATTCCGTTCTTTACGCCTACGCCCGAATCGTTTTGCCCTAACACTGTCGTCGGTACTCGTAGTAGCCTAATTCCTCGGTGAGCCGTTGCTGCTGCGTATCCTGCCATGTCTAGCACGGCTCCACCTCCAATTGCTAACACGTAGGAGTGACGGCACAATCCTACTTCATCAATAATCTGATGAATTTGCTCTATAAATCTAGAATCGTTCTTGACTGCTTCTCCACCCGGAACTATCATCGGCTCACCGCTCAGTCTTAGTACATCTCCATAATCCTGAGCATAAACTGATAATTTTTTTAGCAACCCATTCTGGTGCTGTAAAAGTCCTCCATCTACCACTGCTAGCACTTGCTTTGGCGTTGTCTCCCCATCTGCGGCAATCACTTGTGCAAGTAAAGGATTATCTAACTGAAACAAACCTCTAGTGAAATGAACATCATAGTTGAAGATCACACGAACACATTGATTAATTGATTGGAGACTTAGAGTAGTCTTTTGTTTTATAGCCATTTCAACACCATCACTTTTTAAATAACTGAAATATAGATGCACCACTGCAATTAAAATTTACAGCGCATTGAACACAATAAATTTATTTGAAACTTCAAACTTTGAATGATTTATTAAATTTGAGTTAATAAATTATTTAAGCTTTGAAGTCTCTTTATTTAAGTGTATAAGCTACGGCACTTCTCTATGAGATACCACGCATAGCTTGCTTAAGAGAAGGGTACGCTCCGAATTCAAAATCCAAAATTAATAATAATTTCTAAATTTATTTAGATAGATAGATGTCGTGACTTCGGAGGTCTTGTATCCTTTTATTTTTCGGTCAAAAATAGCATTAATTAATTTAGAAACTTTGTTGATTCCTAGAATTTATATCTTAGGTTGTCAGCATTACATAAAAGTCTAATTGTTTTCCGCAACCTAGTTTTATGCTTTATATAATCAAAATCATATCTTTACAGTATCTTATTTAAAGCTGTGAGATTTTTATAGATTTAGTAAAGTTATGATCTAAGTAATATATTATCTAGCTGGTTTAATAATAAAGTATTAAGTTTTGTGGTAAGTTTTATACTTGGTTGTCACAAAAAAGTTGGGCAACTTCTACTGAATTCATCATGAGTAAAGTAAACAAGTTACTGCATGACTGGCTATTACAGTCTGTCTCAGAAAAAGCTACTGCTTGGCTAGAACAGAAGCAGGCACGGATTGCTAGTGGCGCTGCTGAACGAGTATTTTTCATGGCTTTTAGTGCTGTGCCGCGTTATCTGGGTAAACAGGATTTGCAGCTAACATCCCAGGACTTGGAAGCAGCACAGGACGTGCTTCCAGGTTGGTATCCTGGTAACTGGAGTGTAGATCAAGCGGGTCGCACACTCTTGCTTTTAGCTTTGCCCCACAATGATGCTGAGGGGTATGTGCGATCGCTCGATCAAGTCTTCTCTACTGCCGATATGGGGGAGTTAGTCGCACTTTATCAAAGTTTGCCCCTATTACCACATCCAGAGTTACATCGCCACCGGGCTGCTGAAGGAATTCGCAGCAATATGAGTAATGTGTTCCAAGCGATCGCACTACGGAACCCTTATCCGGCGGATTATTTAGATAATGCTGCTTGGAATCAGATGGTGCTGAAAGCTGTGTTTGTCGGCAGTCCACTGCATCTAATTTGGGGTCTAGATCGCCGTGCTAATCCAGAATTGGCGAGGATGTTGGCAAATTATGCCCACGAACGTTGGGCAGCTAAACGCTCAGTTACGCCAGAACTTTGGCGAGCTGTGGGACAGTTTGCCGATACCGCAATCATCGCAGATTTGGAAAGAGTGCTGGTTAATGGGGATATAGCCGAGCAAGAAGCAGCAGCCTTAGCTTGTGCTCAATCGTCTTTACCCGAAGCGCAAGCATTACTTTCCCGTTATCCAGATTTACAGTCATCTATTCAACAAGGTAATCTGACTTGGAACAGTTTTAGCAGCGATGCCTGCGGCGAGCTACGCTAACGCTTATCAGTCTCCAAATGAAAGAGATTAGGCACTGGGCATGAGAAAGACAAGGAGAATAATCCATGCCAATGCCCAATGCCCAATGCCCAATGCCCAATTATTAAACTACACCATGATGTTTATCGATCCTCACATTCATATGTGTTCCCGTACTACCTACGATTACCTAGTAATGCGGGAATATGGCATTGTCGCTGTCATTGAACCAGCTTTTTGGTTGGGACAACCCCGAACTAATGTCGGTACATTCAAAGACTATTTCAGCACTCTTGTGGGCTGGGAACGGTTTCGTGCTAGTCAGTTTGGTATCCAACATTACTGTACAATCGGACTAAATCCCAAAGAAGCTAACAACGAGGCACTAGCAGCAGAAGTTATAGAACTGTTACCACTTTACGCCGGTAAAGAGGGGGTTGTAGCTATCGGCGAAATTGGCTATGACGACATGACAGAAGCAGAAGATAAGTACTTTTGTCAACAGTTAGAATTAGCCAAAGAATTAGATATGTTGGTACTAATTCATACGCCCCATCGTAACAAGAAAGCGGGTGCTAGTCGGAGTATGGATCGGTGTGTCGAATATGGTTTAGATCCTTCACAAGTCATTATTGATCACAATAATGAGGAAACCGTTGAGGAAGTATTAGAACGGGGCTTTTGGGCTGCTTTCACGATTTATCCACAGACAAAGATGGGTAACGCCAGGATGGTAGAAGTTGTCCGTAAATATGGACGCGATCGCATCATTGTAGATAGTAGCGCTGATTGGGGTATTAGCGATCCTTTGGCAGTCCCAAAAACGGCTCAGTTGATGTTAGAAAGAGGTATTCCTGAAGAAAATGTGCGGGCAGTTTGTTATGAAAATGCCCTAGCTGCTTATAGTCAAACTGGGCAGATGAAAGCATCAGACTGGCTCAATCCTCAATCTATTGATCAGCGTCAGCTATTCGATGGTAACTCTGTGTTGCGGGGACAGGAACCAGGAATTAATTCGGTTTCAGTGCTGATTGAGTAGGAAATATAGACCTGTTGGATAAAGATTTTTTCACGCAGAGGCGCAGAGTCGCAGAGGAAGAGAAAATTTCATGAATTATTTAGTTAAGGAGGCAGACGAGTGAATGTTGCAAGCTTAAATTTTCAAGGCTGGCGAGGTTATTTGGAATTGATGCGTCCGGCTAATATTGTTACTGCTTGGGCGGATATTCTGGTTGGTTTTGCTGCTTCCGGCTCTGGGATTATTTTTGCTAAATTAATCAATGGAGAAGCAAGTTATGACGTATTAATTCCATTAGCTTGGTTGTTATTAGCTACAACTGGTTTGTATGGCGGCGGTATCGTTTTTAATGATGTTTTCGATGCTGAATTAGATGCAAAAGAGCGACCAAATAGAGCAATTCCTAGTGGCCGTGTATCCCCTAAAAATGCTATTCTATTGGGGAGTATACTTTTTGCAATCGGTATTATAGCTGCTTTTCAAGTATCTTGGTTGAGTGGCGCGATCGCTATATTTATCATTCTGGCATCGCTGCTGTATGATTCATTCGCTAAACATCATCCTTTTTTTGGCCCTTTAAATATGGGTTTGTGTCGTGGCAGTAACTTATTATTAGGTGTAAGTGCTGTACCTGCAATAATAGGAGAACGTTGGTATTTAGCGCTAATTCCTGTTCTTTACATTGCGGCAATCACCGCAATTAGTCAGGGCGAAGTTCATGGAGGTAAGAAGATTACAGGAGTACTAGCAATAGTACTGATTGCAATAGTTTTAACGGCAGTTTTAGCTTTAGGATTATTAGGAGATTATACAGCGATCGCGGCACTACCATTCGCGGTTTTATTAGCTATCCGAGTGCTACCTAATTTTATTAAAGCTGCGCGTGAACCAATAGCCGAAAATATCCGAACTGCTGTGAAAGTAGGTGTGTTGTCTCTAATTGTTTTAGATGCAACGGTTGCATCTGGTTTTGCTGGTTTGTATTACGGTTTATTAGTTCTAATTTTGCTACCAATTTCGATGAAGTTAGCACAAATTTTTGCTGTTACTTAAGATTAACTAAATAGAATTATGAAGGTATCACGCAGAGGCGCAGAGTCGCAGAGAAACGGATTTCACTTAACTTATTGCAGCAATATTCATCCTGGTGAAAGTTGGCTAGAGGTTTTTGCTAATTTAGAGAAGTATATTCCTGAACTCAAGTCACGTTTATCGGCTACAGCACCATTTGGTATTGGTTTGAGGTTAGCAGATGCAGCTGCAAAAGAGCTTTTAGAAAGTAATAACTTGGCTCAATTTCAAGGGTGGCTAACTCAACAAGATTTATATGTTTTTACTTTAAATGGATTTCCTTATGGCGGATTTCATCGACAAGTAGTAAAAGACCAAGTTTATTCACCAGATTGGTCTATAGAGGAACGTTTAAATTATACATTAAACTTGACACAAATCTTAGCAACTCTGTTACCAGAGGGGCTGGATGGCGGAATTTCTACATTGCCATTATCCTATAAACTTTGGTGGGGAAAAGACCAAGCAACTTATGAAACAGTTGTGAAAAAGAGTTGTTTTAACTTAGTATCAGTTGTTGTAGAAATGATTCGCGTTTACGAACAAACAGGAAAGTTACTCCATATTAATTTAGAACCTGAGCCTGATGGATTAATTGAGAATACCTCAGAAGTAATTGATTTCTATCAAAATTGGTTGTTGCCAATCGGCGGTAGTTATTTATCAGAAAAATTAAATATTGATCAGGGTTTAGCAGAAACTAAGCTGCTAGAACACGTTCGTATTTGCTATGATACGTGCCATTTTTCCGTTGAATATGAGGAGCCAAAGTCTATATTTGCGCGGTTGCAATCAGCAGGAATTAAGATTGGTAAGATTCAAATCAGCGCCGCAATTCAAGTTAAAATACCTGCTGAGATTGAGAAGCGTAATTTGATAGTTGAACGCTTACGCCCCTTTGCTGAATCTACTTATCTTCACCAAGTAATAGAACGTCGCAGCGACGGTACACTTCATCACTATCCTGACTTAATAAATGCCTTACCACATTTAGAAGAATCTCTAGCTGAAGAATGGCGTACTCACTTCCATGTCCCAATTTTTATTCGTGATTATCAAATTTTGCAGTCTACCCAAGATGACATTGCTACTGTTTTGCGTCTACTTCAAACAAACAATGCTTGCTCACATTTAGAAATTGAGACTTACACTTGGGATGTATTACCATCAGAAATGAAAATAGATTTGCTAACTTCTATTCAACGGGAATATGAGTGGGTATTAAAAGAACTCGCCGCAAATTAAAAGGAATTAAGTTTATGAAAAAAACGGTTGTTCTAAATGTTGTTGGATTAACGCCAAGTTTGTTAGGAGAAAATACGCCGTTTTTATCTTCTTGGGCGGCTATTGGACAAGTGGTTCCAATCACAACAGTATTACCTGCTGTAACTTGTTCGGTTCAGGCTACTTATTTAACAGGAAAATTGCCTGATGAACATGGAATTGTCGGTAATGGTTGGTACTTCCGCGATGAGTGTGAAGTGAAATTTTGGCGACAATCTAATAAATTAGTACAGGCTCCCAAAGTTTGGGAAATAGCTAAATCTATTGATCCAAACTTCACTTGTGCCAACCTTTTTTGGTGGTACAATATGTATTCTTCAGTAGATTATGCCATTACGCCGCGCCCAATGTATCCCGCAGATGGGAGAAAATTACCTGATATTTATACCCATCCTAGTGATGTGCGATCGCAAATTCAATTCGATTTAGGTAACTTCCCTCTGTTCGATTTTTGGGGGCCAAAAACTTCGATTAGTTCTAGCCAATGGATTGCCAATTCAGCAAAATGGATTGAGGAACGTTACAGCCCTACATTATCATTAGTTTATTTACCACATTTAGATTATTGTCTGCAAAAATTTGGTAACAATCAAACACAAATCCAAACAGATTTGCAAGAAATTGATGCTGTTTGTGGCGATTTAATTAAATATTATCAAGCACGTAATACTCAGGTAATTATTCTTTCTGAGTATGGCATTAGCCCAGTTTCCAAAGCAGTGGATTTGAACCGCGTGCTACGAACAAATGGTTTAATTGCTGTGCGGGAGGAATTGGGGCTAGAACTGCTCGATTTTGGCGCTAGCATTGCCTTTGCTGTTGCTGATCACCAAATTGCTCATGTGTATGTGAATGATCCAGCATACATCCCAAAAGTGCGATCGCTTCTAGAAGCAACTGAAGGCGTAGCACAGGTGTTGGATGAAGAAGGTAAACAAACCTACCACCTAAATCATCCTAGATCGGGGGAGTTAGTTGCGATCGCTAAACCTGATGCTTGGTTTACATATTATTATTGGCTCGATGATGCTAAAGCGCCTGATTTCGCTAGAACTGTAGATATTCACCGCAAACCTGGTTACGATCCTGTAGAACTTTTCCTTGATCCGCAGATAAAATTTCCTCAGGGAAAAATTGCTCTCAAGCTACTGAAGAAACAACTCGGTTTTCGCTATTTAATGGACGTGATTCCTCTGGATGCTTCCCTAGTACGTGGCTCTCACGGTCAGATTACCACTTCTCCAGATGAAAGTCCCTTATTTATCACCCATCAAACTCACTTAGTTGATCAAAACTTCATTCAGGCAACAGATGTTTGCTCGTTGATTCTCAAACATTTGAATATAGGTGAAAATAATCTGCAATAAACTCTGTCTTCTTCTATATTCGTTAAAAAGCGATCGCCTGATTTTTTATTAGCTAACCAAGGGTTTCATCGGAATTTCTATCCATAACTCACAGCCGTTACCAGGTTCAGAAACACACTTGATATTACCGCCGTGTTTTTCTACGATAATTTGATAGCTAATAGATAGCCCCAAACCAATACCTTGTCCTGGTTGCTTGGTGGTAAAGAAAGGTTCAAAAATGCGCGATCGCATCACCTCTGGAATTCCACAACCATTGTCAGCGATGCAAATCAGAATAGTATTCCCTTCTTTAGCTTCTGTATGAATCCAAATTTTAGGATTGTCAATTATTTTTCCAGCCCTATCTGAATGTTCAAGTGCATCAATAGCATTGTTGAGAATATTCATAAACACCTGATTTATCTGGGCTGCATAACAGACTACCGGGGGTAATTCACCATATTCTTTAATTACCTCAATAGCAAAAGAATTAGTCTCTGGTTGCAGTCGATGTTGTAAAATTAGCAAAGTACTGTCGATGCCTTCATGAAGGTCAACGGGTTTCATTCCTGCTTCGTCAAGTCGAGAAAAACTTCGTAACGACAAGACTAATTGAGAGATCCGCTCTGCCCCCATTTTCATTGAAGTAAGAATTTTGGGCAAGTCGTCACTAATGAAATCTAAATCAACTGCTGCTGCTTGCTTTTCAATTTCTCCTGTTGCCTTGGGATAATGTTTCTGATATAGGCGTAGTAATTTAAATAAATTTTCGGTATGTTCGGTAACATAAGTCATGTTGCCGTAGATAAAACTAATTGGGTTGTTAATTTCATGTGCTACACCAGCAACTAACTGCCCTAAACCTGCCATTTTCTCACTTTGAATCAACTGGCTTTGAGTGTTCTGTAATTCTTTAAGAGTCTGGGTAATTTCTTCTTTTTGACGTTGAGTTTGTTCAAGTAATTCTGCTTGCTGAAGTCCTACCCCTAACTGAGTACCAATCTGCATCAATAAATCTACCTCATCTTCTTGCCAATCACGAGGTTTGATATTTTGATAAGCTGCTAGTAATCCCCAAAGTTTCTCACCCTGAAAAATCGGCACAATCATATATGCCATAGCCTCCATTAGCTCGATTAGGGCAATATAAGGAATAGAAGAATCAGTGCTGTAAGTATCCTTAATCACAAGAGTTTTACCATTAGCAAAATCTCCACCTTGGGTTTCTTGCAAGTAATTACCTGCAACAGCTACGCCCGTCGTAGACATCGCAGGTACAATTTTACTTACTGGTGTCCAACCTTGGGCTAAAGACTCAGCAACAAATTCGCCACTCCAATCAGGCCGGAATCGATAGATTGTCACTCTATCAACTTCTAATAGCCGCCGGACTTCTTCTGTACTGGTGGCAAAGATGGTGTCAATATCAAGAGACTGGCGAATTTTCTCCACCGTTGCTGATAACGCCTTCTCCCTTTGGGCTGCTTTGCGTTCTCGTTCGGCGGCTTTAGCCAATTTTTGGGCTTGCACCTGCACCTGTTTCAAAGACTCAGCTTGCTGTAATGCTACCCCCAACTGAACGCCAACTTGTGCCAGCAAGTTGATTTCCTCATCTTGCCAATAACGAGGCTGGGAGTTTTGATAAGCTACTAACAATCCCCACAGCTTTTCCCCCTGAGAAATTGGTACAAAAACTTCATTACGTGCATACTTACCCGCTTGCTTTTCTTGGACAAAAACGCGTTCCGTTATCGGCTGCGACTTAACCATTGGCATCCAGCCATCAACAATGGAATCAGCGACAAATTCGCCACTCCCATCAGGATAGAAGCGATAAATTGCTACTCGTTCCACTTCTAATAGCCGTCGAACTTCTTGAGTAGTGGTATTAAAGATAATGTCAATATCCAAAGACTGACGAATTTTCTCTACAGTGTTCACCAATGCCCTTTGTCGTTCTGCGGCTTTGCTAATCTCTGCGGCTTGAATTTGTGTCTGTCGTAAAAATTCCGCTTGCTGCAAAGCTACGCCTAGTTGAATGCCAACTTGGGTAAGCAAGTAGATTTCATCTTCCTGCCAATCACGGGCTTTGGTGTTCTGGTATACTGCTAGCAAACCCCAAAGTTGTTGTCCGTGGTAAATAGCCAGAATCACATAAGCTTTTGCTTGATAATTCTCTAATACATTAATATAGCAGTCGCTAAAACCTGCATCGTAAATATCATTACAAACACGGTATAGCTCACATTTGGTGAAGCGACCACCCTGTGTATCTTGTAAGTAAGTATCAACTATTGGGAGTGCAGCTAAATTTTTGATGCTACATTCGCTGATGTTTCTATCCAATTCTGGTTGCACCAACTGCTCTTGCATTAAGCCAGCCCAACCTTCTGCTACTGATTCAAACACAAATTCACCACTCCAATCTGCATTGAAGCGATAGATAGCCACGCGGTCAGCATTCAGCACTTGTCTAAGTTCTGTGGTGCTTGTGCAAAAAATGCTTTCCAACTCTAGGGACTGACGAACTTTCTCAATGGTTCTGGCTATGGTTTTCTGCCATTCTGCTGCTTTTTCTGTGGCTTTTGCTTGTGCTAGTTGTGCTGATTGTAATTTCCCTTGTTCCAGGTAATCTGCTTGCTGCAAAGCAACTCCCAGATGTTGGGCAATTAATTGCACAAACTCAATTTCTGATGCTTCCCATTGGCGAGGACTACTACACTGATGAATACACAGCAATCCCCATAAATCCTTACCTTTCATTAAAGGGGCACCTATATTGGCACGTACCTGGAATCTTTCTAGCATTTGGACGTGACAATCACTAACATTGGGTTGATATATATCAGCCATTGCTTTAATCAGACCTTGCTGATATGATGCTGCAAAGTCGGCAACAAAGCATTGATCGGGCAGTTTGGCTGCTACTACTGAACCCCATTCTGCTCCCACATCTTCATAAATAAATTCCCCTTCCCATCCCAATTCAGGATAAAAACAATACACAGTAACCCGATCAGCTTTCAGAAGCTGGCGGACTTCAGTGACTGTAATTTTGAAGATGGTTTCTATGTCTAGAGACTCCCGAATGCGGGCAATAACTCCAGACAAGGCTTTTTGTTGCTCATTCTGAGGCAGGGAGAATGTCATATTTGAATTAGATTCTGGCTGCTCTGAATTTGGTTGTATGGGTTGAATAGTAGAGGAGTTTTCCATTCCCAACGGGATTTTAAATATTGAAAGTCTTATATTTCATAATTCCCCTAGACAGTAGAAAGGTAACAGTTATTTCCTGGGAATGCCAGATTAAATAGTGTAGGGACACGATAGTATCATGTCCCTACAAAAACATTTTTCAACTACGAGCGAATTATCGCCGCTTGGAAGTGGTGCTGCGAGTGCTGCGTTTTTCTTCATCTAGGCGACGGCGATCGCGCCAATCTGCCAAGGTTAAATAACCAATACCACCAGTAACTACTACGAGCAGCACCACAGCGACTAAAGTCAAAATACTCAAGAATGGACTTTCTACCATACCTCTACAGTCCGTTACGTCCCCAGACTACCATTGCAATCGACCAAGTGAACACAACTAACAGTGATACCCAACCTAGTGTCAAAATCTCCATAGTCTCACTTTTCAAATAATTACAAAGGGTTTCTAATATTTATCATACAGGGATTGGGTAGGCTCAGATTTTTTTATCAATGATATTGAAAGTTTTGCGTGTGATGTCTACGATGGTCACTGAGCTTTCCGTACTACTTCGTGGAAGCAAGCTACGCGCAGCGCGATGCCCTGAGCTTGCCGTTCGCGGAGCGTCTCGTAGGGAAGGGTCTCGTAGAGAAGTGCGGGCGTAGCTGCCGCCAATAACATACATCTTTTCTTAGTATGCTAGTACTTTACGTCTAGGGTGTTGACTGAATCTTTGGAACAACAAGTCAGCGATCGCACCAAGGCTTTGCAACAAGCCCAAGTCCAATTAGTGTAGTGCAGCAAGAGAAACTATAATAGCAGCATTTAATTAATTACAATTATTTGAGTAAGTTTATCGAAGCAGTGAACGAAACTTTAGATTCTCAACTAATGGCAGAACGTATAGAATCCCTGAAAGGTGGAATAATTGGGAGTCTATCTGTGTCTTTCGCTTTTGTGCTTGCCAGTCTTTTGAATACTTTAGTACTGGCAAAGTATTTTCAGATACTTGCAAGTCTGCAAACTGATATTAATTGGCACTTGTGGGTGAGTGGTGCAGTTGCAACTTTTACTGGTTTTCTATTTGGTGTTACCTACCGCTATATCATCCGCTCAGATCAAAATCCTCAACTCAAAGCTGGTGGTGTGCTGGCTTTTGGCTTGGTGCGCGGATTAACCCAGATAGAATTTGGGTGGAATTCTCACAGCACAATTTGGTCTTTTGTGGTATTGGCTTTTGAAAGTGTATTGTGGTTTATAATAGCTGCCATCGCTCTCGATATTGCCATTAAACTCGGTTGGGTTAAACCTTTTTCATCAAAGTAAATTCCATATATCGCTAAATAATTTTAACTTAAGCGTAGTATTTTTATTACAACAACAATACAAAAAGTAATTATGCGACAATTTTGTAAATAGTTAGTTAAAAACTCAAGATTATTACTAATTATCAATCTTTACTAGCTAAGATGAAAACTAAAATATTCGAGTATTATCTGATAGTCGATCTGGAGGCTACGTGCTGTAACAAGGAGACTATTCGCCGTCACGAAATGGAAATCATCGAAATCGGTGCGGTGATGTTAAATCAAGCAACGTGGGAAATTGATTCAGAGTTTCAGCAATTCATTCAACCTGTGAGACATCCTCAACTGACAGATTTTTGCACCGAATTGACTACCATTCGGCAGCAAGATGTTGACGAAGCACCAAAATTTTTAGAGGCAATTTCTCACTTCCAAGAATGGATTTATTCATTTCCCAATCATATTTTTTGTTCTTGGGGTAATTACGACAAAAAGCAATTTATTCAAGATTGTGAGTTTCATAACTTCCCTTATCCTTTTATTTCAGAACACATAAATATCAAAGAGGAGTTTTCAGAATATCTTGGCGTGTCTAAAAAATTTGGCATGGCAGAAGCTCTCAATAAACTAGGAATAGAATTAAAAGGCACACATCACCGTGGCATTGATGATGCCCGCAACATTGCAGCTATCTACAGACAGATTAAAACCAAAAATCAAGCTGAATGCGATATAAATGCTGAAATTGACTGAATGCAATTCTGTTTAATCTATGAGGTGGAGTGACACTTCTAAAATGCTGTCGAGATTTGACAATGATTCTTTCACTGGTTCTTCTGTAGCTTGTGTGCGTAGTTTACCGCCGTAGGCATAGCACCGTCTGGCAAACTGACAATAATCACAAGTTTTGCTACCCTCCACCACTTGAGGAAACTGCTCGTTATTTTGGTAGCGTTCTAACGAATTAGTTAACTGGTTTAACAGGTGATTAAGTTTCTTTGCTGTTTGTATGTGTTTAGCAGTATTGTAATTAAATTTAATATTTTGCGGTTTGCCCTCAGATTGAACAAACCAGTAAGTCATAGAAATATTTTCTGGCAAATAGTCGCTAGTTTCTGCCAATACATACAGATAAAGCCGTGTTTGCCAGTTGGATTCTAACTTGCGTTGATTCGGTGGTTTAGGATAAGTTTTCCAGTCGAGAATTTGCGCTTGTTGGTTATCTGCAATCAATAAATCATAGACAACTGTGAGCAAATAATTTTGAATTTGCAGGGTACGGTAGTGTTCACTTTCGCGGAAAGTTTGATTATCAGATACAGGTGTTAAGATTTCTGGAGCTGCATCGGCAAAACCTGCCATCCAGCTTTGCAGTTGAGCATCAGCTTGTAGGAAACTATCAATTGGCAAACCCATTTCTCGCTGCTGCATCAGCATGTGAAAACGACTACCCAAAGTTTGCCGTTCTTCTTGTTCTGGATTTGAGGGCGAACTGAGTTGTTGTAGGTAGGTGTGTTGGAATTTACGCGGACAAGCTTCTAGTAAGTTGAGCTGTCCTTGAGACAGTCGCAGTAGTTGAGTTGGAGTTGACAGCATTCTTATATTTTAGAAGCAAACTCTGGTCTGTAACTCACATTTGGCTGGCTATCTGTGAAAAACAGGTATTTTTCTATCGCCTTCACAGATAACCTTCATGTCTGCTATTTTAACTCATCCTTATCTACATCATCCTGGTTATGGGAATGTTTAGTTTTTTCTTGGGACTTGATTGAGCCAAAGCTGTAGGCCATAGCTATTTTCACTATGTCAAAATATGCGGGGTGATTATCTTTGTTTACGATCGCCAAAGAGATAGACCCTGCAACTAAGATGACTAAAATCGGTGAAAGTGCTTCTCCCTTAAAGCCGTTGCTGTTCTTTGACATGATATAATCTCCAAATGTAAAGTTAAGAGAAGCTTTTGGCTGAGTGAAAGTTAGCCAAAAGCTATTTATTAAGCTTCAGCATGAGTCTTAAATAGCAAACTCTGTTCTAAGTAGATGTACAAAAATATTTACAGTCGTTGCGAGCGTTCGCGGAGCGTCTCCAAGAGTTGCAATCCCAACCGCAAGCGAATTGCTTCATTTCGCTTCGCTCGCAATGAAATTGTGTAATTAATTCCGTACGATTACTTATTAACCCCAAGACTCAATAATCATGGCGATCGCAAATAGACAGAACAGAGATACTGCTATCCTCACAAAGAGTATCCATAGACTTGTGGATAACAGCATCCCAGCTATTGAGACAGCGCCAAAAACATGAGACAAAACAAGAGCGATCGCCAAACCAAGCAGAGTCAGCAGAAAATACTTGAGTCCCTGACAAAACCACTTAAATAGTAGATTTTCATCATCTTTGAGATTGATTTTCATAGTTTTTGTCCTGTTTTGAGAGTTAGATCTAAGCAGCTGTTAAGGCCACCTCGACTGTCCTAAAAAAAAGAGCCAATACTTGAAAGCACGCAGCAGTCATTCCAAACCTGAATCAAGTTTGAATACCAACAACAGTAGTTTTGGTATTTACAAATGGTGAAAATAAACAATTTATTGTTAAGTGTTTAATGCTCGTGATGATGCAGAACGCACACTACGCGCATCAAACCCTAAAATACAATTCCTATAGACAACAGACTTTCAATGCTTGTCTTTTTCAAAATCGATTAACGGTTCCAGTTTTGGCCTTTACCTCTTACTCACTAAGTTTTAGTAATTCAACCCTAAACTTACTAAGTTATCCGACTTACCTGCGTTAAACTCACTATAAAGTAACTTAGTTACCTAGTCAAGTAAAACTGAGAAAATTATTTAAAAAGACATAAAATACCGACTTAAAAACACCTGATCATCACCAGACAATAGTTTAAGCGTCACTCTGAGCAGAATATTACCTCACCTAGTGAGGTAATATTGGAGTGTAGTTTGTCATAATGTGCGTATGAGTGAGATTCCCGAAGACTTTCTTTTGGCTTTAGCCCAAGAACGAAGTGTGTCTAGCAGTGAGCTAGAGGTGTTATTATATGCCGCTCAAGACAAATCGCCAAATGCGATCGCTGAAGAATTGGGTGTCAGCGCTGAGGCAGTACGCAAAAGATTGAGCGAGGTTTACAAAAAATTCCAAGTGAGTGGCAGCGGACCAGGTAAACTCACTAAGTTACAGCAAATTATTGAAAGTGAATATCAAGCTTCTTTGCAGACTATAGAAGCGACTGCCAACAAGCGTCAAGATTGGGGCGAAGCACCAAGTATCCGTGATGTCTTCTACGGACGGGGAACAGAACTGTCTAACCTTAAGCAGTGGATTGTCAATGATAAATGTCGATTGGTAGCACTCTTAGGCATGGGGGGAATTGGCAAAACTGCTTTGTCTGTAAAACTGGCAGAGGAAGTTCAAGAGAATTTTGATTACTTAGTTTGGCGAACTCTCCGCAATGCTCCACCCATCCAAGAGATGTTAGCAAATCTGATCCGATTTCTATCTGATGAGCGAGAAACGAATTTACCAGAAACCGTAAATGGTAGAGTCACGCTGCTAATTGATTATTTACGAAAGCGGCGTTGTCTTGTGGTGTTGGATAATGCAGAGACAATTTTGCAAACAAGCATGAGCGTAGCTTCTTCGCAAGAACCTCGCGCCGGATACTATCAACAAGGATATGAAGGTTATGGTCAACTACTGAGACGGGTAGGGGAAGAACCTCATGATAGCTGCTTGGTGATTACTAGCCGCGAAAAACCAAAAGAATTTGCACCTTTAGAGGGCAAAGCATCACCAGTCAGAACAATATCATTACCTGGTGTGGGAGAAACAGAAGGGCAAGAAATTCTCAAAGATAAAGGCTTATCTGGATCGCCGCAAAACTGGGCGAAACTAGTTAAGAATTATTCAGGCAATCCATTGGCTTTAAAGCTAGTCTCAGAGACAATCCGAGAATTATTTGGTGGGGATATTGCTGCCTTTTTAGCCGAAGAAGAAATAATTTTTGGTGACACTCGTAATTTATTAGACCAGCAGTTTGAACGCGCCTCAGAGCTAGAAAAAGAAATTATCTACTGGTTGGCAATCAAGCGTGAGGCAGTTTTGCTAGAAGAATTGCTAGATGATATTGTGCGTCCCTTAGCAAAAAGAGAATTACTAGAAGCACTAGAATCACTGCGGCGGCGATCGCTTATTGAAAAAAGCACAGCACTGTTCACCCTCCAACCTGTAGTTATGGAGTACATCACTGATACCATAATTGAACAGATTTGTCAAGAAATTACTACAGGTGAAATCGTACTATTCATGAGTCATGCTCTGATGGGAGCCACTGTCAAAGATTATGTCAGAGATATTCAAATTCGCTTGATTTTGAAACCAATCATCAAAAGATTGCTCAGTGTTTTTATCACTCAGAGAAATATTGAAGACAAGCTAATGCAAATTCTGGAACCCCTGCGAGACAAATTTGTTGTCAAACCTGGATATGCTGGGAGTAACGTTCTCAATCTACTGTGTCAATTACAGACTGATTTGACTGGTTATGACTTCTCCCATCTAGCTGTTCGGCAAGCTTATCTACAGAACGTAAATCTGCATCAGGTCAGTTTTGCTCACAGCGACCTAACTCGGTCTGTCTTTGCTAAAAACTTTGCCACTGTGTTGTCAGTAGCATTTAGTCGAGATGGTCAACTTTTAGCTACAGGAGATGCTAACGGTGAGATTCGCCTATGGCAAGTTATTACTGGTCAACAACTTTTGCTTTATCAAGGACACACTAATAAAGTTTGGTCAGTTGCTTTTAATGCCAATGGTACAACCCTAATTAGCGGCAGTGAAGACCAAACAGTGAAAATCTGGGACGTCAAGAGCGGTGAATGCCTCAAAACACTCTTAGGGCATACAGATAGAATCTGGTCAGTAGATTATAGTCCTGAAGGTGATGCGATCGCTAGTGCTAGTGAAGACCAAACCGTGAAAATTTGGGATGTCAAGAGTGGTAAATGCCTCAAAAGTTTGAGGGGTCACACTAATTGGGTACGGTCAGTTGCTTTTAGTCCCAATAGTACAACTTTAGTTACTGGTAGCAAAGACCAAACCGTGAAAATTTGGGATGTCAAGAGCGGTAAATGCCTCAAAACACTGTTAGGACATACAGATAGAATCTGGTCAGTAGCTTTCAGTCCTCAAGGTGATGCGATCGCCAGTGCCAGTGATGATAAAACGGTCAGGGTGTGGGATGCTAACACTGGGAAGTGCCTCAAAACTTTGAAAGGTCACACTAATTGGGTATGGTCAGTAGACTATAGTCCTCTAGGGGACATGATAGTAAGTGGTAGTGATGACCAAACAGTTAGACTGTGGGATGTAAACACTGGTCAGTGTCTAAAAACTTTACCTGGACACACAGATAGAATCTGGTCAGTAGCTTTCAGTCCTGAAAATCAGACAATTGCCAGTACCAGTGATGACCAAACAGTAAAGCTGTGGGATGGGGAAACTGGTAGATGCTTGAGAACTTTGAAGGGTTACACTAATTGGGTGTGGTCTGTAGCTTTCAGTCCCGATTCTCAAATCCTAGCCAGTGCCAATGATGACTACACAGTTAGACTGTGGGATGTAAACACTGGTCAGTGCCTTAAAACTTTGAAGGGTCATAGGAATGGAGTGCGATCGGTCGCCTTTAGTCCCGATGGTCAAATTTTAGCTAGTGCCAGTGATGACCAAACTATCAGGTTGTGGGATGCTAATACTGGTATATGTTTCAAAACTTTGAAGGGACATACTAATTGGGTATGGTCAATTGCCTTCAGCCCCAATGGTCAAATCTTAGCTAGCGCTAGTGACGATCAAACAGTAAAGTTATGGGATGTGAATACTGGTAAATGCTTCAAAACTTTGTTAGAAGACACTAACAGAATATGGTTTGTAGCCTTTAGTCCCAAAGGTGACATTTTAGCTGGTGCTAGTGAAGACCATACAGTGAAATTGTGGAACCTTAGCAGAGGTCAATCCTTAGAACCTTTGAAAGGACACACTAATTGGGTAAAGTCAGTAACATTCAGTTCTGACGGTCAAATGATAGCCAGTGCCAGTGAAGACCATACAGTGAGATTATGGAAGGCCAGCACCAACGACAGCCTGGAACCTCTAGAACCTTCTTTGAAGGAACACACCGATAAAGTACGAGCCGTTGCTTTCAGTCCTCAAAGTTACACAATCGCCAGTGAGACTAATAAAGTTAGCTACATTTTGGCCAGTGCTGGTGATGACAATACCCTGAAAATCTGGGATGTGAACACTACTAAATGCCTTAAAACGCTGCAAGGGCACACCAAGAGGATATGGTCAGTCGTTTTCAGCTCCAATGGACAATTTCTAGCTAGTGGTGGTGAAGACGAAACTGTGAGGATATGGAATGCAGACACTGGTCAATGTTTGAAAATTCTTAGTATCCCCAAACCATATGAGGATATGGAGATTACAGGCTCTATCGGTTTAACAGCAGCTCAGAAGGCAACACTGAAAGCTTTAGGGGCAGTGGAAGATGCAGAGCAAAAATAAAAGGTAAAAGGATAAACTTTGCCTTTCGTTCATCCCTTTACCTTTTTTATGTACCTGATGCTTATTTCATGTTACCCCTTGCGTCCTTCACTGCGGCAAAGAAAAATAATCCTGTGAGTGGAATGCTCAATGCTAGGATAATCGCCGTAACTGGGACACCAAAATCTGGGTGTCCATAACTGAGTTCAAAAACCGAACCTACGGCTGCGATCGCACTTACACAAGCACCACCCAGAAATAAACCGCTTTTTGGAGTTAAATACACTATTAGCCCCCTATGCTATTGGTTTCACCGCTTGATACGAGAAGCCATTCTTAGATAGCTCCTGGGCCAAAGTCAAGGAGTTTTGCACACGGTCTACAAATACCACGCCGTTGAGGTGATCCATCTCGTGCTGAATGCAGCGTCCCAAAAGGTCATTAGCTTTTAATGTCCGGGGACGACCGTACTCGTCTTTGTAGGCAATTTCCACGACTTCGGGGCGCTTCACTTCTAGGAATACATTGGGAATGCTCAAACATCCTTCTTCGGCAACGCAGATGTCCCGGCTTACTTGTTTAATGGTGGGGTTAATCAACACCAAAGGCTGATTAGCTGCGTTCTCTGGTTCCAGGTCGATGACAATTAATTGTTTGTGAATTCCTACTTGGGGTGCAGCCAAACCGATGCCATCTTTGCTGTACATAGTTTGCAGCATTTCGCGCACCAGTTGGCGGAGTTCGTCATCAACTTTAGAAATCCGCTTTGCAGCTTGACGCAGCACGCGATCGCCTAAATAATGAAGCTCCAAAGGTGGATTTTTTAACTTTTTTTTCTCTACAGCAATTTCAGAGGGCATGAGTCTCGATGGCTAGATGGTGAAAATTCCTACTACTTTAATTCTATCAATCTCGTTGGTGGTCAGTTGTACTCGCTACTAATGATGTTTTTGGCTCTGGTCTCTCCAAAGTTTGCGCTGTCGAGTATAAAGGGTGGTGTTATCTCAATACGGTTCGGATAAGATCCCCCCGCCTGTGGCGACCCCCTTAAAAAGGGGGTAAAGGAGGAAAAAAGCCCCCCTTTTTAAGGGGGGTTGGGGGGATCTCCGAGAGCCAAACATATTAACCGAACCGTATTGGGTGTTATCTCACGCAGAGGCGCAGAGGCGCAGAGCTAATTTTAGATTTTGAGGTGATGTGTGTTTAAATCTCTGACAAAACTTGACTATCTGCTCAAAGAAACTTTCCTCGGTTTATTACGCGGAGGTTGGATGAATTGGGCGGCTGTGAGTACTATCACGGTGTTACTGTTTTTATTCGGCTTGAGTTTGCAAACTTCTTGGCAAGTTGAAAAACTTCTCTACCAGTTCGGTAGCCAGTTAGAAGTATCAGTTTATCTTGAACCGGGTACGCGGGTCGAAAGCATTGAGCTACTGATCGCAAAAATACCAGAAGTGGCGGCGATACAAAGCATTACCAAAGAGGAAGCTTGGACTAAGTTAGTTAAGGAAATGAGAATTTCTGATATTGAGGGTGCTACCCAGCAGCTAGGCGAAAATCCTCTGGTTGACGAGATGAAGGTGAAAGCGCGTAATTCCCAAGGTGTGCCAATTTTAGCAACGCAGTTGGCTAAGTTACCGGGAGTTGATACGGTGAAGTATGTGGATGAAGCAGTTAAAAGGATTGCTCAGTTGCATCAAGGTCTCAACTGGATTACTTTAACAATTACGATTACTCTGACTTTAAGTGCGATCGCTGTGACTACCACGACAATTCGCTTGATTGTCATGGCGCGCCGCCAAGAAATTGAAATTATGCAATTAGTGGGAGCAACTTCCGTTTGGATTTACCTCCCGTTTATTTTACAAGGAATCACCTTTGGCTTAGTTGGTGGTGCGATCGCTTGGAGTTTTATCTCTTTGATTCAACAGTTTATCAGTAAGTTGCTAGTCAATCAACCTGAGTTTATCCAAGTTCTCACTAACGGGGCGCAACTCACTACAGCCCAAATTTTACTATTGCCCTTGATTCTCTTAAGTTTCGGTGCAGCTGTAGGATTAATGGGAAGTTTATTTGCTGTCCGCCGTTTTGCTAAAGGATAGTCATTAGTTCTTTGTCCTTTGACTAGCCCTGTTAGCGTGAGTCTGGATGAGATTGCAATTTTTATTCATTTACTAGCTTAGAACTCGGAACTTCGACCTTTTAGCTCGGAACTTCGACCTCTGAACTCGGAACTTCGACCTTTTAGCTCGGAACTTCGACCTTTGAACTCGGAACTTCGACCTTTGAACTCGGAACTTCGACCTTTGAACTCGGAACTTCGACCTTTGAACTCGGAACTTCGACCTTTGGACTCGGAACTTCGACCTTTTAACTCGAAACTCCGACCTTTTAACTCGGAACTCCGACCTTTTAACTTGGAACTCCGACCTTTGAACTCGGAACTTTCAAAATTTTAAAAGAACAACTGAAGTTTTGGGTTGAACGAATATAAAATTAAACCTACATATCAACTTTACAGGGCTAGTCAAAGGACAAAGGACGAAGGACAAAGAACAAAGGACAAAATTGCTATGAAATCGCAATGGGAATGTTTTCTGCAAAATCTTGGTGTATGGGAAGGTTCATTCACTAGTTTTTCTCCCCAAGGTACACTTCTAAATGATACTCTTAGCCGTCTTTCCCTAGAGGGTTTAAACAATAACCAGACAGTGCGCTTAACTCTAAGCCGTTCGGGACGAGATGATCTAATCAGAGAATTTAGTTCAGTGGGAGGGGGTCTACTGTTTTTTGAAAATGGTTCATTTTCTGAAGGTTTAATTCAGCTAGGCCCATTTTCCGAATTCGGTGCAGAACTCGGTTTTGTTCATGAAAATTGCCGCTTGCGTTTGGTGCAACTGTTTGATAAAAGCGGTGATCTCAATAAATTAACCTTAATTAGAGAACATTTAGCTGGAACCCAAACAGCAGAACGTCCACCCTTGCAGATCAATGACTTGTTGGGAGAATGGCAAGGTGAAGCAGTGACAATATATCGAGATTTGCGTTCGCGTAGCGTCTCCGAAGGAGATTCGCCTGATACTTACTCTACAACTTTGAAATTACAACTAGATGATACTGGGCGATTAATTCAAAGTATCTCTTTTGGTAATCGCACAATTACTTCAACTGCTACCATCAAAGACCGGATTATTCTCTTTGACCAAGATCCTCAAAAGCAAGTGCAAGTATTGCTGTTACCAGATGGCGCTTCTGCAACTTCTCCTCTCAAAGTGCAATTACGTCAACCCTTATTTTTGGAAGTCGGTTGGTTAATCCAAGCAAACCTGCGCCAGAGGATGATTCGCAGCTACAACGAGAAAGGCGAATGGGTTAGTCTGACATTAGTGACTGAAGAAAGAGTGTAAGAGATTTGTTAGTATGCGATCGCTTATTCTGGGTAATTTCGATCAACACTTTCTAATCAGACTAAATCTTCTTCAGATAACTGGGCTATTTTCACTCTAAGAGATAAGCATTTCTTTCTTCTCTTTGCGTCCTTTGCGGTTCATTAAAGAAATTGACTTTAACAAAGAGTTTTAGCTTTAACTGAACCGTATTGGGTTAGCCTGCACCGTTAATCCCCTCTGATTTCGACTAACGCTTCACCAGATCGTAAAAGCTCTAATGCTTCTGGCAATGTTGAATTCAGAATCTCTTTCAATCGGGCATTTGACGTATTGCCACATGTCAACCAGATAACTTGTGGCGGTGTTCCAAGACGATCAACTAAGTCAAGCTTTGTCACTGTCTTTGGTGATGAAGATGACTCCTCTAGCCCTCGCTGCCTCGAAAATTTCAGGATCTTCGGCATCTCTCAGTCCAACATCACGCAAAGCTAATGCGGTTATGCCGAATGTGATAGTGATCCAAGTTGCAATTGCAGGTGACAGATGTGCATCTACCCAGATCGTCATGCAACCAAAACGGGATGATTGAGCTTACGTGAAGCGTACACAAGTGCTGCTTTAAGATCATCCGCTTCTAAATCGGGCATTTCTTCTAGGATTTGTTCGGCACTCAGTCCCGCCGCAAACAAGTCGAGTACATCTGATACCCGAATTCTCATGCCCCGGATACAGGGACGACCACCACATTGTTTGGGATTAACTGTAATTCTTCCAAGTAAGTCTAACATACGGTTTCACTCGGAAATAGTCTTTAACCCAGTATATAAGGTAGGCGCTTCTTAGTTGCGAGTGTTGAATTGCTTGGTAATCAGGCAATTTGAAGCGTGCTAGGTTCAGGAATAGATTCACCTTCTACTTGCCAAGCTTCTAAGTATATTTCAATCACTTCTTCGCCATTACGAATAGCTTCCTCACGAGTTTTACCATGAGTGCAAGGCATAATAACGCGATCGGCAAACTCTGGAATCGTGACTAGGAAAAGCTGATCTTCATCAGACCATTGAATAATCATACTGTATCGATTCATAAATCCTCGTCCTCCCTTAACTCTTGAAGTTCAGTTAATAAACTTGCTAACTGTTTTTCTAAGTAACAGATAAAAGCTATGTTAAGACTTTTGTCAATCTTTATACCAAAAAACAGCGATGTTGCAACGCTTGTTTGAGTAAAATTTGATATTCTTTATCTCTAACCCCATAAGCACCAAATCTTTCCAAATGGGGATTCATCATTTGGGCATCAAAAAACACAAATTGCCTCTGACGCAATCTTTCCACCAACTTAACCATCGCCACCTTAGAACCTTCGGGAATCCGGTAAAACATCGACTCTCCAATAAAAGCCCCACCAATCACAATCCCTAAAATTCCCCCAGCTAGCTCATCACCCTGCCAAGTTTCAAAACTATAAGCGTAACCATTCTGGTAAAGTAGCGAATAAATCTCTCGTAATTCCGGTGAAATCCAAGTTGTCTCTCTGTCAGCACACCCAGCCACCACAGCTTGAAAGTCCCGATTAATCGCCACACTAAACCGCTCTTGATTGATAACACGCTGCAAAGACTTAGGATATCGAAACCGATCATCCAAAGGAATAAAAGTCCGATCGCGACTTCCGTACCAACTCAGGCGATCGCACTCATCAGCCATGAGAAAATAGCCTTGTGCATAACCATCAACAATAGCGGCGATATCATATTCCATAAATATAAAAAAACCAGAAAAACGCAATTTGCCATCAGTCAACCTCAGCGTTCCTCTGCGTTTCCCTCCGCGTCCCTTTGCGTTTAAAAAAAAATGACTCAACCAATTCCACCCATCACCCTACCACCCCCTGAAAACCCCTTGCTCGAAGGTGAATGGTTACGAGAAGGCTTACAACGGTGGCTAGATACAGAATTTATCCCCGAAGCAGTCAACCAAAATATTGCCCAACGAGCCGCACAGATTTTTGTGCGTCAACGGATGGAAGGAGAAAACGACCTTGGTTCTCTGGTAATTGCCATTGTCACAGAGATGCAGTCGTATGATTTTTCCAATAGTTTTTATGGAGAGTTTGCGATCGCCAACGCCGTCAGCGATCTACTCTTAGAAAGTCTAGGAATTGATAAGTGTTGTGGTCAATAATTTTGTCATTTACCAATGACTAATGACTCTTGACTACCAACTAGACTTAACAACTCCAGGCAAAAGACCTTGATGCGCCCATTCCCGTAGCACGTTCCGAGACAGTCCAAAATCGCGGTAAACGCCTCTAGAACGACCAGTCAACCAGCAACGGTTGCGGTGGCGGGTAGGCGCACTATTCCGGGGTAGCTGTTGAATCTTCCGGTGGATTTCCAGCTTATCCAGGGGAGATGCGGCACTTCTGAACTCTTCGAGAAGAGCTTCTCGTTTGTCAGCATACTTTTCTATCAACCTAGTGCGCTTTTTCTCGCGCTCAATCGAGCTCTTTTTTGCCATACATTTTTTAATTTATTTAAAGACACCATTCCCCATTCTACAGTCTCCCTATCAATTCTGGGGTTACTCGTGTCGCTTACTGGTTTGTCAAATTAAAATTGACCAACATGGATTAAGGCTGAAACGATGACGAAGGAAAGTTGTTTATGTCTTCTTTCTCCTTGTATCCCGGCTTTGGATCGATTTTTTTGACCAAGACTACCCTACAACCACTGGCTTATTCGCAGCAGGGCATAAATCGGCAAGCTCACAAGCAACACAGACGGGAGAGCGAGCTTTACAAATAGCACGACCGTGATAAATCAGTCGAATTGACCAATTTTCCCAATCTGCTTGCGGCAATAAACCCATTAAATCTTGCTCAATCCGCACGGGGTCTTTTGCTTCAGTTAAACCCAAACGTTCGCTAAGGCGCTTAACGTGAGTATCTACTGTCACCCCAGCATTAATGCCATAAGCATGAGCCAGGACTACGTTTGCTGTCTTCCGCGCCACACCTGGAAGCCTTAACAACAGTTCCATTTGGTTAGGGACAACAGAGTTAAACTCAGTCACAATTATCCGACAGGCGGCTTGAATGTTCTTGGCTTTATTGCGATAAAACCCAGTTGAACGCACCAAGGTTTCTAATTCTACCAAGTCAGCGATCGCTAAACTAGCAGCATCAGGGAATCTACCAAATAAAGCTGGTGTCACCTTATTCACCCGCTCATCAGTACACTGAGCAGAGAGAATAGTTGCCACCAACAATTGTACTGGTGTTGAGTAGTTCAAAGAGCAAGTAGCATCTGGATAAAGACGCTTCAATTGAGAGAGAATCTCTACCGCCCGTTGCTTTAAAGATGAAAGTTTCTTTTCCCGACTCCCGACTCCCGACTCCCGACTCCCTATTTTCATTGGAACAATCTTTGTACCCACTCTAATTGGCTAGTTAATTGGGTGGTTTCTTTGACTATCAGAAAAATACCTAGTCCTAAGAGTAGCACCAAACCAGTTTGCATTACACCTTCTTGAATCCGAGCAGGCACAGGCTTACCGCGCAAACCTTCAATCAGCAGAAAAGCGAGTTGTCCGCCATCCAAAGCTGGTAAAGGCAAAATGTTGATAATAGCCAAGTTAATGCTGATAATTGCGGCAAAAGACAACAGATTTACGCTATTATCTTCAGCTAATTTTGCCCCTATTTTGACAATATTAACTGGCCCAGAAACTTGTCCAACAGTTTGTTGAAAATTGGTAATCAACTGCCCAAAACCGCTAAGTGTCCCAACAAACAATTGTTGAAACCTGTTAGCAGCAATACCGAAAATTTCAAAAGGACTATTAGGACGGCGATAAACTGCTGTAGCATTTGGACTGAGTGCCACACCAACTACACCTTTGCCATCGGCTCCCAGTTTTGGTGTTAATTTCAGGGATTGTTGTTGGTTTTCACGCAGAATTTTCAGTTCGATTTGCTGATTAGGATGAGTTTGAATTTCTTTTGTCAGCAAAGGCGTTGACTTGTCAGAAGCCGGGAGTTCCTGACCGTTCACAGCCAGAATAATATCTCCTTCCCGAATTCCTGCTTGGTAGGCAATGGATTCTTGATTAACAGGCTGTACGATGACACCAGCTTTATAGTTTAATTCTTTAGGAATGCCAACGATACCCAATTGTAGAGCTAATACGAAGTAGGCAAATATTAAATTTGCGATCACTCCGGCACTGATGACGATCGCCCGGTCTAAAATTGGACGGTTACTCAGCAGATTCGGGTCATTGGGTGGAACATCGCTATCGGGGTCATCATCGGGAAAGCCGACAAAGCCGCCCAAGGGAAAGGCGCGGACAGCATATTCGGTTTGTGAACCTTGGTACTTTAAAAGAACTGGGCCAAAACCCAAAGAAAAGCGGTTAACGAGAATGCCTTGAGAACGTGCTGCAACAAAATGTCCCAACTCGTGTACTAAGATCAAAACAGCCAAGACTGCGATCGCTGCTAAAACTGACATAGAGTAAATTAGGGAAAATATTAAGCTATAGTTATTTCCATTCTAATTGGGCATTGGGCATTGGGCATTGGGCATTGGGCATTGGTAAAAGACAAAGGACAAATTATAAAACTTCACGTCCCAAGTAAGATTGCAGCGCTTCTGGTATCCTCACCGTCCCATCAGGTTGTTGATAATTCTCCAAAATTGCTGCCATAGTCCGTCCCACCGCCAAACCCGAACCATTGAGGGTATGTACGAACTGAGTGCCTTTCTTACCCGCCTCTTTGAAGCGAATATCAGCCCGTCGCGCCTGGAAATCTATAGTATTGGAACAGCTAGAAATTTCGCGGTATTTGCCAGAAGACGGCAACCAAACCTCTAAATCATAAGTTTTGGTAGAGGCAAATCCCAGATCCCCACTACTTAAATTTACTACTCGGTAAGGCAACTTCAACGCCTGTAAGATTGCTTCTGCATTCCCTACCAATTTCTCCAATTCATCAAAAGATGTACTGGGTTCGACAAATTTCACCATTTCCACCTTGTTAAATTGATGGAGGCGAATTAATCCCCGCATATCGCGCCCATAGCTACCAGCTTCGCGGCGAAAACAGGGAGTAAAAGCACAGTGATAGATAGGCAAGTTCTCAGCAGCAAGAATTTCACCCCGGTAGAGATTTGTAACTGGAACTTCCGCCGTAGGAATCAGCCACAAGTCATCATCCGCGCATTTAAAGCTTTCTTCCGCAAACTTGGGTAACTGACCGGTCGCCGTCAAAGACTCGGTATTAACTAACAAAGGCGGACTGACTTCCACATATCCCGCTTGAGTATGGAGAGTCAGCATAAATTGAATTAACGCCCTCTCTAAAGCCGCCCCAGCCCCTATCAATGTCACAAACCGGCTTTGGGCAACTTTCACAGCTCGCTCAACATTGAGAATACCTAGCTTTTCGCCAATTTCCCAGTGAGGGAGAATATTCGGGTTTTGGGGAATGTACTCATCACCCCAGCGCCGCACTTCTACGTTATCTTCCTCATTTTTACCAATGGGTGTAGAGTCGCTTGGTAAGTTGGGAAGTGCCAACACAAGTTGGGCAATTTCAGCTTTGAGGTCTTTTTCTTGGGGTTCCAGTTCACTCAACGTAGCTTTGACAGAGTTACCTTCATCCCGCAAAGCTTGAATTTCTGGGTCTTGAGAATTGATCCCAGATTTAATCTTTTGCCCAACAATTTTACCAATTTCGTTGCTACGAGCTTGGAGTTGACTGCGCGTCCCTTCTAATTCCCGTTGTTGCCGATCTAACTGTAATATCGGTTCAATGACGTATTTACCACTACGACTATTCAATCGTTCTTGAACTAATTGCGGATTTTCCCGTATTTGCTTAATATCCAGCACAGATTTTTCTCAGTTTTTAGCTTAGAATTTTCCTGTAAAAACAGTTAACACATAAGCATCAAGCATATAGTAATTTTGGTTTTCTGTGATTGGGAAAACAAAGTTTTTTAGAAAAATCAGTCTTAATCTATTATTAAAATTTTATCCTAGCATCATTGCCAGGGCTATGAAAGCAGATAATGCATTTAAATAATGTCCAATGCCCATCATGAACTGGTATCTTGAGTCACTGTTGTTTCAGTAACCTGAGCCAAACTCTGACCATTACCATTATTGTTATCAGCTGCTGCAAAAGTCCTTTGAGTAATATTCTGTGCTTCCTTTTCGTCTCTAGTTTGTCCAGGTGAAGGTAACCAGTATGCAAGTACACTTGTTAAACCACCCCAGTAAAGCGCAATATTCTTGTCGTCCTCTGGCGATGGCGAGCCAAGCTTAAAAATGCACAACCCCAGCACGATACTACTAAACAAAACCTGTACGCCAAATCTCCACGCTTCTTGATTAAATTTCTGTGCCGATTGATTTCTCATGGTGTAAGACTTCCAAAAAAGGTGTTTATCATCCCTGTGCAACTTTTTAGTAGGATGTTTTTTTCAAATAATCTATAGTTGTCTTCACACCTTGGGCTGTTTGTTACGGAAAAGTAGGATAAGATTAGGCGATTAATTTGCTAAATAGAAAAAATAAGGGGAAATTATTTACTCTCCCCGGCTCTGCCCTTATATTAAGGTCTGTTAATGCGATTGAGCAGCCAAAGTGAGGCAATAAGTCCTGCAAAATGGGCTGAGACAGTGTTGGTATTTGCCTGTACTACAAGCATATCTAGACCGCTAATAATCCGGGTGGGATCAAACAATTGGGTAGTTACCGCTTGGGGAGATATGGATCTTGCGACCAATGTCCCAACGATCGCTTGCGCCCCCAAAAGAGTCACCAGCGTTCCTCCTAAATTCACCCACAGCCCTAAGCGTAATACTTGCACAGTCTCGCTTTTCCGAGGGCGATTGCTGGGATTGGAGGATTCCAATTGCTTACCGATTCTAGTGTAACGGTAAGCTAAATAAATCCCCCCACCCAAAATAACTAGTCCACAAATTGCTAAAAATACGCCAAAGCCAGTCCCAGGATTATTACTAGAACTGCCAGTTCTTTGATTAAAGACGGCAAACAGCAGCACAATTATGCTAGAGACAACGCCTAGTACTAGCTGAATCCAGAAGCTAATCCAACCTGTAAGGCGAAAAGTTTGGGCAATTGCCCGTAGAGTTGAGGAAGATGATGGGGCATCGGGAGTTTGTGACATACTGATCACCAATGTGCTGGGCGCTTTCAAAGGACACAAAAACACAGGGACACGGAAAGCCTTGTTAAGAGGTATCGCACTTTGCGTCTCTCCCTTTCCTAGTCTTTGCGTCTTCTTTGATAAATTTACTATCACATTGACCAGATAAGACAAGACGATCTCAAGTCCAAGAAATCAGTAAGGGTTACTGCTTAGGTGTGTCCACAGGCGTAGTAGTTTTAACCGAAACATAGCGGTTCCCACTCAGATGCGGTACAATATTATATTACGAGGTGTAGGGACACGGCAGTGCCGTGTCCCTACGGGTGTACCTCACGTAAACGAGAACCGAAATATATTTCTAGCTTAAGCTTTGAGAATCTGCGTTGAGAGAATCACTGTAAAACAAAGTGTTTATTAAGTTTTGCAGACAAAATAGCATTTTACCTGTAAAATTTCTTCGGTGGCATTTTATTGCTTAAGCAGTTCTAACCAGTCCGGGATCACCTAAACACCAAAATAGGGACTTTGCCACTGTCTGTTCGCTCCTCACCACACCGGATCTAACTTGGGTAAGAGTACTCTACTTTGTACCCCTAAAAATCGCAAACTCTTCCCACAACTTCGGAGTAGTGGGAAGAGTTTGGTGTTTACGCTTTGGAAATCTAGCCTAAGTAGCTTTATATATCACTCACTTAAGAGTACCACCATATACTGACTACAAGGATTGTAGACCTTACCATAAGGCATTTTTTTAGCCATTCACTAACCATGAAACTTGAGGATATATATCAATTCTTTGAGAATCCTCCGCCAAGTTACCTTTGTCAGGAACTAGCAGTTTGTTACATACTGTCTGTTTTGTTACAAAGTGAATCCTACGGAACCGAGTTGATTCAGCAATTAGAAACTGAATATCCCACCTATAGGCTTTCAGATACCGTACTTTACAGTGCAATCAAATTTCTGGAAGACCAAAAAGCAATCAACGGATATTGGAAGAAACTCGAAGGACGCGGACGCCCGAGGCGGATGTACCAAGTTTCTCCAGAATGGCAAGTTCAAGCGCAGGATTTAGCTGTTCTTTGGCAAAACTACATCCACAGGAGGACAAAGTAATACCATTTTAGATTTTAAATTTTAGATTTTGGATTGTGGAAAAGTCCCTAGTAATCGTTTTTTGTCGCTCCATTTGTCGAAATCATTGTTCAATAGGAGTTACGCAAACAATAGCCAAAAAGAATAATTTTTAGGTAGGGGCAATTCATGAATTGCCCCTACAGCGTGTATTTTTGCGTAAGTCCTATTCAAATTGGCATAACGAAATAATTGATAATGAATAAGTCTCCTCTAGTCAAACAGTAAGAATTAGTTATGGATACTGCTATTTTGCCATCTACATTTCTGCTAACCTTGTTGTTATCAGTGGGGCTGTTTTTCTTTATTCGTGCCTCGACTAAAGACCGCACACAAACAGTGGAACTAGTATCTGAGCAAGACGAATCTGCTTTAATGGCTCAATTAAAAGAGTATTTTCGATCGCGATCTTACCGAGTGGCAGTGGTAGACCAAGAACAAAACAAAGTGATTTTTGAAGGTAATGTTCGCCCGAGCTGGTTCTTAGCTATATTTCTAACTCTACTGGCAGCTATTGGTATTTTTTGCCTATCGCTAGTTGTGTCTCTGGTTTTTCCTAGCCTTAGTACCCTTATTCTTGCTACGGTACTGCTGTCGCCTTTAAGTGGCCTTTTTTATTGGAAAAAATCTGGAAGAATTGAGAAAGTATCGCTCAAAGTAGAAACAATTAAAAGCGAACAAACCTCCTCAAGTAAGATTACTGTAGTTGCCCATCGAGATGAACTAAGTGAGTTACAGAGAATTCTGCATTTAAAGGCTAGTGAATAATTGTTAATTTTTGTGACCATTTCTTGACTATGATATGCAGACTTCTAACTTGACCTACTCCTTGGACAATGGAAAATAGGAAGGAGGAAATCAAGACTGTTACTTTGTCAGTTTTCCCCACGACTTGCGTCATGGGGAAAAATTTAAATTTATTAACTTAAATTTGTTGACAGAGCTTTCTAACAATCTCCGGGATAGAGCGCAACTTCACTAGCGCTTTTGGACGCGCTTGGCTCTATACCCACTCCTTTCTGCATTATGAAACCAGTACCAACCCATGCAACCTAGCGTGGTTTGAGACAAGTTAACTTTCCAATTACTTGGTCTAGTCTTAAAAATCAAATCAGCTCCAAACTAAAAAAAAATTAAATTTTGCATAAACTTAGCAATTTTGCTAGTTAATGATAGTCAGGAGCCACATTCAATGTGTAAGATGACCATTTCTAGTTCATCGACTAGCTAAAGCAAGAGGTTCTTGCACTGGCGAAGGTTCTAACACCCTCAAGCTAGGAAACAAGAAATGATTTTCTTCTACGTATTGAGCACCAAACAGTCCCTTTTCTGCCCAGAAATAACGGTCTGTAGTGTGTTCATTTCTCTTTACGAGTAGCAACGCAGGTGGCAAAATACCTTCAGCTTGAATAAATCTTCTTGCTGCTGTCACAGGTTTCTCTTCGCCACTTTCGATACTATATTGAGGCACATGTTCTAGAATCCGCCGTCCTTCCTGGCGACGACGACTTTTTCTTTTGCGTCTCCTTGCCAACTCATTGTCCTCCTCTTTCAAGCTATAGATTGTAGTGATAGCTACAAAATTTGTCGTCATTATATAAGTTCTAATTCAGAATATCAATAGTTTTTAACCTTTTAGTGTAAGAAAATTAATATTTTTGAGATAGGTAAAATAAAAGCAACTAAGGATATAATCCCCTGGTACAAACCATCACTAAGAAGATTTTAGTTAAGCTTTATTAAATGAGTGAGGTAAAAACTAAGTATTCTCTCTTAATCATGCCTCGAAGTCTGTAATCTTGAGCAAGAGTTAAAAAATGTTAATGTATGCCAGTTCCGATTTTCTTGCTCTGTGCCGAGAGCAAATCGCGCTGTTAACCCAAGGGCTGGGAGCATCTTTAAGTGTTGTGTACCTAACACAAGAATTGCTAGAGACTCCTTCAGGTGAGGCAAAACTGATTCCTGTGGTGATTTACCCGGAGACAGGATTATTACTGCAAGGAGAGGAAACTGCTGAGGCGGCAGCACGCCAGCAACTTCAAGTTGGAAATGTGGCGGTATTATCCAATCATCAGAGAAGGTTATTGACAGGAGGGGCAGAATTTCCAACCTCGTCACGGGAGTCTGAGAACCCAGATGCGTCTCAACCCCATCTAAAAGAAGAATACCTACTTAATGGCAACCAAATTGTTTTACCTTTGATTTATGAGGGTGTGATGATGGGGTTACTAGTGACAGGTAGGCATGACCGGGCATGGAATGAACACGAGCAAAGTCAGATTCAACGGATGGTCAAAACACTAGCGATCGCTTGTATTGTAGATCAGCGACGAGCATGGTTTGAGCAGCAGTTGCATGAACAACAAATTTTGCAAGAAAAACAGCGCGATTTGCTGGATAACCTGTTGCATCAGTTTCGTAACCCATTAACGGCGTTGCGAACTTTTGGCAAACTGCTATTGAAGCGACTACAACCAGCAGACGCTAATCGGAATGTGGCAAATAGTATAGTGCGGGAAAGCGATCGCCTCCAAGAATTATTGCAACAATTTGATCAAGTAATTGATTTGACAGAGGCAGATTTAGAACCATTACATCTGGCAGAAAATGAAGTATTTGTGGAAGCAACTATCCAAAAAGCCGCTAAACCTCTGCTATTATTGCCGGGAACGGGAGATAAAGCAGTTGAATGCTCGTTAGCAGAGATATTAGAACCATTATTAATATCAGCCAAAGCGATCGCCCAAGAGCGAAAGCTACAATTAATAACTGAATTTAAACAGAATTTACCACCAGTACGTGCCAACGTCAAAGCATTACGAGAAGTGTTAACTAACATTATCGATAATGCTTTGAAATACACTCCCACTGGTGGCAAAATTTTGATCCAGGCGGGGCAAGAAAAAGCTAATTTTCAGGGAATTGTGATCAGTGACAACGGCCCTGGCATTCCACCCCAGGATTTAGAGCATCTTGGAGAACGGCATTACCGGGGTGTACAAGCGCAAACAGCAATCCCTGGGACAGGATTAGGGGTAGCGATCGCTAAACAATTAATAGAGCAAATGCAGGGCGAAATCGAGGTTTTCAGCCCTGCAATCAACTCTAAGTTAACTTCACCTGATACGCCGGGAACTACGTTTATTATTTGGTTACCGGAAGTTAGGAAACGCGATTAATCGCGTCTGTTTTCAATCTGATTTTGAAGAATCTGTTCCAGATATGACTTATGCAAACAATAGCCAAAAAGAATGATTTTTAGGTAGGGGCAATTCATGAATTTTTTAGGTAGGGGCAATTCATGAATTGCCCCTACAGCGTGTATTTTTGCGTAAGTCCTACCAGAATTTCATTCATCACACGGGCGTTGTGCTGCAAGTATTCATTGACGAACATATCACCGTGATTGCCCCAACCATTGGAAACTGATACTTTACCTGTGGTGATGTTAATCCAACTGTTTATGTTGTCGGGGACTGGCTGATTTTCTTGCGAACAAATTAAGTGGATATTAGCTCTGATTTGTCCATTGTTAACCACATTATTTAAGTAGCGCATATAAGCAATCATTTTCGTTTTGAGTTTGTCTTGAAAATATGGATTGCTCAATATCATGCTTAAATCTTTGTCTTCTTTAACAAAGGTGGAATAGTAGCCAATTTCTGCATCAACTTGCTCTTGAATCATCGCCTCGCTTTCATTGCGCTGGCAAAACCGGGGAATGGAATCTAACATAATGATGTCTGAAACTTGACGACCTCGATCCTCTAGACCTTTTGCTACCTCAAAAGCTAAATTACCTCCCGCGCAGTACCCTAATAACAAGTACGAACCCTTTGGTTGAGCCTTTTCCAGCAATTGAACGTAGCGTGCAACGGGATCTTTGTCTTCGATAAAGTCTAAACCATATACTGAGTAGGACTTGAGATGTTGAGCTAGCCCTTTAAATGCGATTCCATAACCCAAGACGGTGGGTAAGGCAAAGATGTATCTTTCACCTTGGTTACTGAGCAAGATCATCTGCTCCTTGCCAATAATATCGTTATAAGCCCCAATCGTGGTAGTATAGTCGCCCAGCGTCCGAATCGTTGAAAATTCAAAGACAGACTTGAGGGCGATTTCAATGCCCAAAGATTTGCGAATTCGGGAAAGTAGCATCAGTGCTTTTAAACTGTGACCGCCAAGAGCAAAGAAATCATCATGAACCCCCACGGTTTTAATACCAAGTAAATCTTGCCAAATCCCAGCTAAAACTGTTTCTATAGAACTCTTGGGTAGTTCGTGTGCTTGATTTTGCTTTTGAGTAAGTCCAGTTTCTTGCAGTAGGGCTTTGCGGTCAAGCTTTCCGTTATAGGTTAAGGGAAACCGATTCACAAATTGGAAATCGTTGGGAATCAGGTATTGTGGTAGCTGATTGTCAAGAAAAGCACGAATACTTTTTACTAAAGTCTCCACTTGTACCCATTCCTCCTCTGCTTCTTCTCCCTGAGATTTAATCGAAGTGTCGGACAAGTTGAAAGTTTGACTTTGGCCTCTATGAGCGTAAATTTTATAAAGGTTAGTACCTTTGAGTAAGTTGTCTTGAGCAATCTGAACCTGAAACCCGTATCCAACCAAACGTTTTTTGACTTGTTCAAGCCGCCCTTCGATATCGTGAACTTCTACGATTAATTGTTTAATTTTTTGCCAGTCTTCCGCATCAATACCATCCAGGACGTTGATTTCATTTTTTTCAACATCAATCTTTAACAAGTCGATATGATTAATATCCAACTCTCTCAAAACTAAGGATAGCGGTTTGAGATGAACAACTTGCTGGTGCGATCGCATTCGGTCATCTAAAAGATTGTCCAATTCCTGTTTTGTTAAGACTACGCCAGCAGATCCTTTGGCTTTCTCGTCGTTTATGATAAACGATGACACGATTCTTCTATCATCCTCAACATCGCCGTATTCACCCGACATAACTGTGTTCGTAGGATAATACGTAAAAATGGGCTGACTTTCTTCACAGGAAAATCCAAAGGGATAGCACTTAATTTTGTGACTATAAAGGGCAGCATTTTTGCTTAAGGTTGCATAGATTGGAGCAATGGGTTCAAAAGCGTAAATCTGCGCTTCGGGACACTTCTGATTGATTAACAGCGAAAACATCCCGATATTGGCTCCCACATCGAAGACGATATCACCATTGCTAATAGTAATTCCATGAGCTAAGTAATTCTCTTCTTCAAAGATGTCCTGATATAGGTAATCTGTTTCTTTCCGATTCATCCCAAAAATCGGCAAGCCATTGGGTAGGTAATGCAGCTGGTTTTGGAGATTGGCGTCTTCGGAAATCAATTTAACTAAATGTCTGAGTAGTGGTGCTTGCCCATAACTAGGGATAATATAAGCCTGTAACTGTGCAATGTTAGCCGTTGATTCAGTTAAGATAGCAACAGCATCTTCGACTCCAGGATGCTGCTTGAGCATGGTTTCCACTTCACCCAATTCTACGCGGTGTCCTCTAATCTTCACCTGGTCGTCTTTTCGACCTAAGTAAATAATTTCTCCATTTTCTAACCATTTGCCCAAATCTCCTGAGCGGTAAAGTTTACTTTCTGGCTCTAGCGGATGTTCAATAAATTGTGCTGCACTTAATGTAGAGTTTTGCCAATAACCAGAGGCTAAACAGGAACCAGCAATATAAATTTCACCTATACATCCAATAGGAACAGGCAACAAATATCTGTTGAGAATATAAATTTTGGTATTATCTATTGGCTTACCAATAGTGATGCAGTCTGGCTCTGTTACTCGACTAACAATACATCCCACTGTTGCTTCTGCTGGGCCATACTCGTTGTAAATTTCCATGCTAGGATTTAGAGCCAGTAATGTTTCGACTTGCTCTTTTTTCAACTCCTCGCCACCCACAATGGCTAATTGGATGGCAATTTGCTTTGCTTCTAATTGTTTTAAAGCTGAAATATGTGATGGTGTTAGTTTGATAGTATCAATTTGGGTTCCCAAGTCGATAATTTGTCTGAGGGTTTGGTCAATTTCTTCTCTGTCTACGACTACCACCGTCTTACCAATAACCAAAGGACAGAAAAGGCTAGTTATAGTTAAATCGAAAGCAGGAGAGGTAAACAATGGCATGTTTCCCATATCCCGTTTTTGGAAGTAAAATTTGGAACACCATTGGATGTAATTAAAGAGACTGGAATGATTAACTGCGATTCCTTTTGGTTTTCCAGTTGAACCAGATGTAAAGATGATATATGCTAAGTCTGCGGGTGATGGTAAATGGTTAGTTGAAAGTGGCTCAAGAGCATCCTGATCAGCGATTACAACAACAGTGCCAGAAAAGTTTTCCTGTTTGAGGCTAAATATATCATCAGCGATCGCCACCTTTGCACCAGATTCCTTAATAATAGAGAGATTTCGTTCTATGGGTGCTTGGGAATCTAGCGCCAAAAACCCGCACCCTGCTTTCATCACAGCCAATACCGCAATGACGAACTGTTCGGAAGGCGGAAGCAGAATTGCGATTGGTTCGCCGCGTTGCACTTCTATTTTTGTTACCAGATAAGCCGCAATTTTGCCAGAGGCGGTACACAGTTCTCGATAGCTGAGGTTTTTGTCAGCAAAACGGACTGCTGTTGCATCTGGAGTTTGATTGGCTTGTTGTTCAATCAAATCAACTATGGTTTTTTCCTGGTCGCAGACAGCTTTAGTCGCATTAAAATCTGATAGTAGCAGATGGCTTTCGCGATCGCTCAAAATTCGGATATCAGCGATCGCAATTTCTGGAGATTTCAGCACAGTTGCGATGATATTGTTCAGATGGCTCTCAAGGCGTTGAATATATGCCAAACTAAAAACTTTCGCATTATATAAAAACCGGAATTGCAGTTGTTTACCTGGAGTTATAACTACCGAGAAATCATAATTACTTTGTTCTACAACCTGGACTTTTTCAATATTAAACCCGTAGTGAGTTGTTTCTATAGTTTCGCGCACTTGGTCATGGGCAGGATAATTTTGAAATACAATTACATGGTCTAGCAAACTAGAACGATGTTCGCTCAATGCCTGAATATCAGCTAATGAATAATAACTATGTTCAATACTAGCGATCGCATCTTTTTGAATCTGTTCAATTAATTGCCCAAATGTCAATTTCGGTTCCATCCGAACTCGCACTGGAATGGTATTGATGAACAAACCAAGCATCTGTTCAACGCCCTTAATTTCAGGAGGGCGACCCGATACCGTGGAGCCAAAAATAACGTCATCGACATCATGATAATGAGCTAACAAGACAGCCCAAATACTTTGAACCAAGCTGTTAAGGGTAACTTGCAATTTACGAGCCAACTGCTCTAATTGGCTGGTAGTTTGTTCGTCTAGTTTCAATGCAAATGTAAATAATTGATAACCTACTTCTGCAAACTGACTTTTTGGCATCCTAGCTGGATAGTTATAACCCTGTAAATACTCCTTCCAGTAGTGCTTTGCTGCCTCTGTATTTTGCTGTTTTAACCAGCGAATAAAATAGCTGTAAGGTGGTGCAGTGTTAGCATTGGGAATCTTGCCATCAACTAATGTTTTGTAAGTGTCAATTAACTGCCCAAGCACCAAACCAGAAGACCAACCATCTATAATAATATGGTGATGCGTCCAGAGTATTTCGTAGCTATCGGGGCGCGTCTGAAAAACCGCGACTCGCATCAGCAAATCTCGGTCTAACTTAAATCCTTTTTTTCGGTCTTCCTGTTGGTAATTCTCTAAATAAGCTTCTTGTTCTTTTCCTCTCAAATGCTGAATATTTTCATAGTGAAAGTTTACCTGACATTCCCTTAAGACCATTTGTAAGGGTTGTGCAGCTTTCTGAGGAATTAATATAGTTCTAAAAATATCATTTTGCTTAAACAGTTCGTTCCAACTTTTCTCAAATAAGTCAATATTAAAATCACCAGTAATTAAACAGGAGATTTGCTCTAAAAAAGTACCAGGACTTTCATCGTAGAGAGAATGAAACAGCATTCCCTCCTGCATCGGTGTTAATGGGTACAAATCTTTTAAATTTTCTTTACTTGTGTTGAGAGTCTGATGTTTATTTGAATTCATTTTGTTTTTTCTCCTTAGTTATGTTTAGAGTGGTTTTTGGCGGTGGATATTTGTGGAATGATTTATCTCACGCAGAGACGCAGAGACGCAGAGAGTATAAGGAGTTTTGGATTTCGATACGTAAGATTTCATTTGCTGATTTAGTAATGTCTAATTTTATTTCTACCTGATTATTCTTCTGCAAAAATGTCTTCAAATTCCTCCAAAGTCAAATTGTCGTATGTTAAATCAGAAGGGGTAAGTTCAAGAGTTTTTTGCTGCTGACAATGGTTAATAATCGCTTTCAAAGCATCTTCGTAATTATCTAATAGTTTTTGGATACTTTGCTGCTGAAATCGGTTAGTACAAAAAGTAATTGAAAGTCTTAGTTTCCCATGATGAACAAATCCCGAAAATTCTAATTCGTGTGTTCGTCTGGATTCAGGGTCAATCAAATTACCGCATGGCTCTTCAGCTAAATTAAGTCCACTGAAGCTGATGTCTTCGTCGATACGCCCCAAGTAGTTAAACAGAATCGCCGGCTGATGATGAATCCAAGAACTTTGCTCATTTAATATTAAGTAGCGCCAGATACCGTAACCTATACCTTTGTGAGGAATCCGTCGCAACATTTCTTTAATTGACTTGATTTGATATCCCAAATCATTAGCGATACCTAAATCGAGCAGCACCGGATAAATACTTGTGAACCAGCCTATGGTACGGCTGACATTTACCCCATCAATGTCATCAACTCGTCCATGTCCCTCCAAATCAATTAAAGAGCGCCGACATCCACACCACGTATTGAGGGCGTGAGCCAAAGCAGTCAGCAAGATATCATTAATTTCGGTGTTATAAGGACGGTTAACTTCTGTTAATAATGAGTTTGTTTCCTCTGCGGTTAAAGTAAAAGCTAGGGCGCAACTATCCTGGACAAGATTTTCTCTCTCAGGAGTATCGATTTTTAAAGTATCCACCATCGTCTTAGCTAGGTGCTGCCAATACTCTATTTCTTGCTGTAATATTTGACTGGTACTATATTCTTGCAGTGCGGTTGACCATCGCTGATAAGAGTCTGTTTTAGCAGGAAATTTGATTTGTAAACCTGCACAAGCTTGTTCATATCCTTGAGAAAGATCCTCCATTAAGATCCGCCAAGATACGCCATCAATAACTAGATGGTGAGCAACCATTAAAAGTCTATCTCCTCGATCCAAGTGGAAGAGAATAAAACGGATTAAAGGGCCGCGCTCCAGATTCATCGTAGCTTGAACCCGATTAGCTTCTGCGTCTAATTGACTGATTGCATCGGCTTGTTCCGCTAAATCAATAATTTCAAAACTGAAGGGATTTTCAGCCCTTTCAGATTCCTGCACAACGGAACCGTTGACATACCTAAATCGCAATCTCAGTGCGTCGTGATGTAATTGAATCTGTCGAACAACGCTGCGTAAAGCATCCACATTCCAGCGATCTGGAGTGGCGAGCATAATAGACTGATTAAAATGATGTTTTTTGCCTGGGTAAGTTGAGAAAAACCAAAGTTGAATTGGGGTCAGTGGTACAATTCCTGATATAGTCCCCTGTTCAGCTTGATTGTTTTGTAAAACTGCTTGTTGGGCGAGTTCGGCAATAGTTGGAAACTGAAATAAATGTCTTTCTTTGATTTTGAGGTTGTGCTGGGCTAAACGGGATACTACTTGAATAGCCTTAATGGAATCTCCACCGAGTTCAAAAAAGTTGTCATAAATACCGACTTCTTGCAATCCCAATACTTGACACCAAATGGCGGCTAGAATTTTTTCTGTAGGAGTATTAGGTGTTACAAAGCTGACTGCTAAATTTACGGTTGCGTCTGGTGCTGGTAAAGCGCGGCGATCGCATTTGCCATTAGCCGTTAGTGGCAAGGCTTTCATCTCCACAAAGGCACTAGGCACCATGTAATCTGGCAGTTTTTCACCTAAGAAGTGGCGAACTTTGCTGGTGTCGATTGATACAGTATTGTTAACAATATATGCTACCAAGCGCTTGTTACTTGGTTGATCTTCCCGGAGAATAACTACAGTTTCTTGCACCTGGGGATGTTGTCTCAACACCGCCTCAATTTCTCCCAATTCGATGCGGAAACCCCTTAGTTTTACCTGATGATCAATCCGACCAAGATATTCGATATTACCATCTGATAAATAGCGAGCTAAGTCCCCAGTTTTGTAAAGACGGCTTCCCGGCTGATTATCAAAGGGGTTGGGAATGAATTTCTGTGCAGTCAAATCGGGACGTGCGAGATAACCTCTCGCCAAACCAACGCCACCAATGTGCAGTTCACCGGGGATTCCCATTGGAACAGGTTGGAGGTATGTATCGAGAATGTAAAGTTTTATATTACTAATAGGATAACCTAGCGGTACTATTTGGCGATCGCTCTTTGGTTCGCATTGCCAAAAGGTAACGTCGATAGCGGCTTCCGTTGGCCCATAGAGATTGTGTAATTCGCACCCCAAACGTGCAAAGAAGCGCTCTTGGAGTTTCAAAGGTAGTGCTTCTCCACTGCAAAAAACACGCTGTAAGCAACTACAAGCATCAATTCCTGGCTCCTCTAGAAAAACTTGCAGCATAGAGGGGACGAAATGCAATGTAGTAATTTGCTGCTCTTGTATTAGCTTCAGCAAATAACCACTGTCCTTATGTCCTTCTGGTCTGGGCAAAACCAAACACGCTCCAGTAAACAATGGCCAAAATAACTCCCACACTGACACGTCGAAACTATAGGGAGTTTTTTGGAGAACGCGGTCTTGTGAGGTTAATTGATATGTTTCTTGCATCCAAACCAAGCGGTTGTAAATCCCCCGATGGGTGTTCATTACTCCTTTAGGTTTACCAGTAGAACCAGAAGTATAAATCACATAAACCAAATTATCCAGATTAACCGCACTCACAGGATTCTCCCTAGACTCCTGAGAAATCACCTCCCAATCAGCATCCAAACACACCAAGCGCCCCTGATTAACAGGTAAACTCGAAAGCAGCCGATTCTGAGTCAACAACACCCCAGTACAAGTATCCTCCAGCATCCAAGCCAAACGCTCTTGCGGTAATTGTGGGTCAATTGGCACATAAGCCCCACCAGCCTTCAGAACACCCAACACCCCCACAGCCATTTCCAAAGAACGCTCCATGCAGATACCCACCAGAACATCTGCCCCCACCCCCATTTTTTGTAAATAATGAGCCAGTTGATTAGCTCGCTCATTCAACTGTCGATAAGTTAATTGTTGTTGTTCATAAACAACCGCCACCGCATCGGGCGTCAGTTCCACTTGAGTTGCAAACATATTATGAATACACTCAAAACCATACTCGACTTCAGTATCATTCCACTCCACCAATAACTGTTGGCGTTGTAAGTCAACCAGCAAGGGGAATTCGTCAATTCGACAACTCGGATTGCTGACAATACCCAACAGCAAGGTTTGGAAATGTCCAATCATCCTCTTAATAGTGTCAGCATCAAATAAATCGCTGTTGTATTCCCAAGCCCCAGTCAAACCGTCTTCTGTCTCTGCCATCGACAAGAGTAAATCAAACTTCGCCGTGACGTTGGCTATTTCTAAAGGTATCAGGGTCAAACCAGGCACTTCTAGTTTGCCAATGGGGGCATTTTGCAAGGAAAACATTACCTGAAACAGGGGATTATGGCTTAAGGAACGCTCTGGTTGTAAGGCTTCTACCAGTTGCTCAAATGGCACGTCTTGGTGAGCGTAAGCATCCATCGCCACTTGTTTCACTC